>NZ_JBDKWG010000073.1:0-20327 GCF_040151475.1 Reichenbachiella sp. MALMAid0571
AGTCCGGTTTAGCGCAAAAACAGGAAAAAAAACCAAAACCAAAACCGTATTCGAAAAAGGGACGATCAAAATCTAATTTTAGGTTCTGAAAATTGAATTTTTTACTCTCCTGATTATTGAAAGTCCGACAGACTCCTAGGTACATTCTTTTATTTATCAAAGCGTCAAAATCAGGATCCCAGTCTTCTTCTTCTTTTTTCTTATACTTTGAAATTTGAGCACTTAATGATTCTAAATCACCAGAAATGGTCTTTATCCTTTTCCTAAGTTTTGCAAGAGTCAAGTATTCTTCCGAGCCATAATCATAATAATTGAAATTCTCATTTATATTTTCTTCAAAACATATTATCAGATTTTTTGTGCCAGAAATGATTTTCAGGAAAGCGCTCCAAACTTCATGATATTCAGTTCTTGAAGCCTGTAAGAATAGAGGTGTAGTCAAATACACAAGAACTGCATGAATTTCCTCATCATTAATTTTTTCTTCAAGCTCTCTGAATTTCTTGTTCCATGTTCTAGGCAGTTTTTTCAATAAGTCATATTGTACAGTTTCCACTGCTCGATCTTTAGAATAACCTAGCACACCGGTTGGTAGTGCGAAATCCAATCTGCCAAAAATGTAAAGTTGTTTCTTCATTCAGTGAATACAGACTAACGTCAGTTAAAGTACAATTTATTTCTTGATATAATACAATTTTTCATCAATTCCGCTGCTTTTAAACCATCTCCCTAAAGACGTTAGCTTATGAATTCAATTCGGAAAGGGGAAAATTGATACTTTTTTACCTCAATTTTCAGCCCGAATCTCCCCAATTACCATAGATATCGTACAGCGGCTAAAAATTGTGGCATGGCTTTTTGCGTGAAAGCTTTAGGGGCCATGATTATTTGGACGCTGTTATTGTTCATTTAAATATCACGCACAGCGCGTGATATTTCCTCTATGTTTTTTTCAAATCTAATGAATTATTAATTTGATTTCTTCATTTTTACAGCACCATCTGTTTTTCATGAAACACTATTTCAAAACGAGATACTCCTTGAAATAAAAAAAAGGCAGGATTCACTGATGAATCCTACCTTTACTTTTTTCTGTTCCAGAAATATTACTTTTTGAACGGATGCTCTTTCAGCAGCTCTTCAGGAGAATAAAATCCTGTTTTATCCTTAATAGACGCCCTTACTTCTTTCACTTTGGCTGGTGTGATTACCGATGCTTTGTTGCCAAAGCTATTTCTTACATAGGTAAGAACAGCGGCCATTTTTTCATCGTCAAGCAATCCTCCGAACTGAGTCATTGGTACCTGACCGGGATATTTCTTGCCTTTCACTTCGATAGGCCCCATCAAACCCTGTAAGGTCAATTTGATCAATCGTTCCTCATCACCAACAGCCCATTCTGAACGGGAAAGTGGAGGAAAACCAGCGGCAGTCAATCCATTTCCGTCAGGTTGATGACAAGTACCACAAAATCCTTCTTCTGCATAGATCTCTTTTCCTTTTACAAATAGCTTTCTTTCATTTCCTTTCAAGTGAGTAACCACATCATCTTCCAAACTCGCTCCCACTTTATGTCCATTCAAGTGTGCTACTGCCACTTCATAAGGATTTTCCATCCAACTGTCCATAGGTTTTTTACCCACTTCCAAAACAATCGGCAACCCTGTTTCTTTGTCAAGCCATGAAGCAGCAACCAGGGCTTCCAGCCTTACACGAGGATGATCATCTTTGGCAGCCTGCATAAGCAACCCGGCCTGATCACTCAATTGGTGTCCTCCGTACCTCACTACTCTTACTGCAGCAGCACGTGCTCTGAAGTCTTTGGCCTGTAACAATTGGTTTACTAATTTTTCATCAATTTTATTAAGCCCCCATGTTACCCATAGTGCCTCCAATACATTGTGCTCATAATTGGCATCATTCTTATCAAGATTATTCACCCATTTATCCAACTTAGAAAGTACTTCAGAAGCATCCCTGCCTCTTAATTCTCTTCTTGTTCTGTATCTGGTTCTGTATTCAGGGAGTTTCAAATTATCCAACAACTCGTCTATGCTCGCACCGGCTACCTTAGCAGGTTTCACCAATGGTCGTGACGGGTAAGTAATTCTATAAACCCTGCCATGAACATGGTCACGGAATGGATCTCTTGCGTTGTGCTGCATGTGTCCGATCAACACATTGTGCCAGTCAATCAGGTACAACGATCCATCTGGAGCAAACTCCATATCTACAGGACGGAAATTTTTGTCATCTCCAACTATAAGGTCTTGTCTGTGTTTGGTTAAAAAACCGGATGTATCTTCAACCATCTGATGTTGTTTTGTACCCAAAAAACCAATGGTGTTGTTGATCAACATATCACCCTGAACATCATCAGGAAAATGACGGCTTGATATAAACTCAAGACCTGAAGTAGGCCTTACACGATGGTCTTTTTCTATGATGTTTTCCGGGCTGGACATAGACACACCATAGCGAGACTTCACAGTTCCCGGCAGCATCCAGGTAACAGAAGGCCCTGAAGTATGTGCGAAAAAGTTTTGTCCCCATTCGTCAAAAGCTATACCCCATGGATTAGGAATAGAAAGCTGAGCTGTACGTTCCAGATGGTGTCTTTGCGGGCTATATCGATAGAACCCACCATTTGTACCTCTTACAGTACCATAAGCAGTCTCTACATTGGTATGAAGGAATACTCCTTCTCCCATATAAATAGCTCCTGACGGGTCCGCACAAAATGCGCTAATGGCATGGTGCGTATCATGATCGTCAAAACCACTTAAAATTATTTCTTTAACATCTGCTTTGTCGTCACCATCAGTATCCGTCAACAATATCAGATTGGTTCCCTGGGAAACATACACTCCTTCAGGTGCAAACTCGAACCCAATAGTAAGGTGTAAACTGTCTGCAAAAATCGTTTCTTTATCTGCTTTACCATCACCATCGGTATCTTCCAGTATGATCAATTTATCGTTCGGTTTGCTGTCTCCCGGTTTGTAATGTGGGTAACTAGGCATCACTGCCACCCAAAGTCGTCCTTTGTTATCAAAAGACAACTGAACGGGATTGGCTAAATCTGTAAATTCCTCTTCGGATGCAAATAACTCTATCTTATAGCCGGGTGCTGCATGCAACTCATTCAAAGCATCGTCACCATACAGGTAATTGGGATCGCCATTTTTTCCACTTTGCTTATAATTGGTCTCTACTGGTGGGAGTGTCTTAGTTTTTTGATCTTCTTTTGCTAAATCTACTTTTTTACCCTTCAGTGCTTCCCAGATAGCTTTATCCCTTATGGCAGTCATTTGGCGGATTTTTTCAACCTCAGCAGGGTAGTTGGCTGGACCAAAAGGGTCATACCGTCTTCCGTAAGCGTGTACCCCGTTAGGGATTTTGTAATCATTGTGCCAAAACCAGTTTTTCTCATTCACTGCATTCAATACCAATTGACGGTTTTCTTCAGCCTTTGATTTTGTTTTACCAAAAACTTTATCAGCTAAAAGTGCAGCAAATTTCTTATACCCAAAATCATTCAACTGGAAGCCGTCCGCTGTTAAATCCTCTTCACTAGTGTCATACCATTCTTTAGTCGGAGCAAATGCGTCTAAAAACAATACATTATTATTCAATGCTGCCACTTCTTTCATTGCAGCAGTGTAAAGGGCTAAATTTACATTTTCCTTCTTGCCATCTGGCAAATCCATTTTTTGAGAAAGGTCTTCGAATGCAATGGGAGAAACCAAAGCTAATTTTGGAGCGGAAGTACCATTGTATTTTTGACTTAATGTGTGGTCGATAAAAGCCTGTAGTTCTCCTTTATAGTTTTCTAATCCCTCTGACCCTTCAAAAGATTCACTATATCCAAAAAACGCAACAATAATATCAGCTTCTAACATAGTAAGCCATTCGTCAGGAGTATCGAAGTGCCCTGTGCTCCCGGATTTTTCGGCTAACTCGGTCTGAAATTTTTCAGCTCCGGGAAATGCCCAGGGAGAATTCCGTGAAGAATGCGGCCTGAAACCAGGAGTATTTCCTCCGTCGCACATATTCCTGATGTAAAGCAAACTATCGGGATAGCGCAACTGCATTTCAGTTTCAAAATAACCAAAATTCATCATCCTTGACCCCAGATTATTCCCGATAAGAACTATATGAGAGTCTTTGTTGACTTTTATCGTATTGTCTGGCTCAGAGCACCCTGCGATAGCCAGTGCCATGCATAGCAACATGCAAATGTTGCCAAAGATTTTATTGTTCTTTACGTTCATAATGAGGTTGGTAAAAGATTTGGTTGTAATTAAACTTATGTAGGAATACTCCATAGCTAAAAGGTGACGGTTAACGTTTCCGCAAAAAAGAAGCCACTTTTGATTTAGTTTTTGAAAAATCCATTTCCTTAAAAATTAACATGAATGCCCTCATCAACAGATCGCTCACAGGCTTCAATAATATGCTGACAAGTGATCGCATCTTCCAAAGTGGACAATGGTGCTTCTCCATGGCGCAATACATTATCAATAAAATGTGTTGCTGTATTTTTAATAGATTCAGGATAGCAATGATAGGTCTGTGAATGAGCTCCATTTCTTTCATTGATCACCCAGTCTCTGTAACTGTAACGTGTGCTTCCTTTGGTGCCAATCACCTTGATCATACACGTCCAGGGGTCACCTGAATGGTCGTCATTGGCAAAACTGGCACACAAGTGGCTCAATGTACCATTCTGCATCACCATATTCGCCATGGCTACATTTTCCTGAGGGGCAATGGTGGCATCTACAGTGTTTTTAAAGCATGATATTATTTTAGGCTGACCTGCCAGATACAACATGGTATATGAATGATGGGTCAGAATCTGCCTGATCACACCTGGATACCTCGCCCTTATTTCATCAGAATGATGAATATTGTACATCATGTAAAACTGAGTAATATCTCCAAGCTGTCCATTTTGGATCATGGCTCTGGTTCGTTTAATACCCGTTTCGTAAATGTAATTGTGCACAGGCATGCATTTCACTCCTGCTTTTTTAACTGCTTCCTCCATTTTTGCTAATTCTGCTATGTTAGAAGCAGCTGGTTTTTCCACTAAAATATGTTTCCCGGCAGCCGCAGCACGCAATGTATATTCACAATGAGTTTCCATATTTGTCAATATGAAAACAGCATCTATCTGCGGATCATTGAACAATTCATCTTCTGAAAGGTAGGTTTTACAACCATACTTAGCTGCCTTTAGCTTTCCTTTTTCAGCAGTTCTGTTCCAAAGGCCAACAAGTTCTGCACCGGGAAGCCCATTGATGGCCTCAGCATGCAAATCTGCTACATCTCCCGATCCGAGTAATCCTATCCCTATTGTTTTCATATTTATAAAATTGGATATTCCAACACTCCTTTTTCTGCCATATCTCTAAACTCTACCAAAGAACGAAATACTCCTTCTTCAATGGTAGTCAATGGCAAGTCCTTAAATGTCTTATTGATTTTTTCGTGACTTAAATCAGACACAAATAAATTAGGATCAGCACCTTCTGCAATTGACAGTTGTGCATATTCTCCCATGTCCAGTTTTTCCGATTGTTCTTTTACGATTTGCAAAAAATCAGTGATACCAATGGTTTCTCCTTTGATGTTGAATGCACCAAAACCTTCAAAATCCTGCAATGTACAGGCAGCAAACTGTGCTCCCACATCTTCCACAAAATGATAATTTTCACGACCCTGATATGGCATTTCAAATGGCATTACTTCTCCTTTTACAGCACCCTGAGCTATTGCTTTTAAGGCGTTGGTCGGAGCAGATGTTTTTCCCCTGTCTCTTCCTTTACCATAAGTAGTGTTCAACCTCAAACAAACCGTTGGTACTTTGGAGTTGTCATGAAACAAACGGGCAAGGTGCTCTCCGGCCAACTTCCAAATCCCATAGTGGTTAGGAGGAGCCAGTTGTGCATCTTCGGTAATTCCCGGATTTGGATACATTGACCTCATGCCATAAACTGCAGCAGAACTTGCAAACACGAACTTTTTAAGATCTGGTAATTTTTCTGCCACATCAAACAAAGCCATGGTACCTCCGGTATTGATTTCCATACCCCTTACATGGTAGGCTGAACAGTCCGGGCTTTGATAAGCTCCCAAATGAATGATATGAGTAGGATTAACTCTTGTAATTACTTCTTCAATCGCATCATAATCTGCTACATCGAGTGTAACAAATTCTACTCTGGGATCTAAATCCTCTCCAAGCCACAGTTTTAATGGCTCAAGGTTTGTAGAACGAGTTGCAACTACTATTTTCTCAACTTCCGGCGATTGTAACAACTTGTAAATGGTAACGGAACCAATACACCCTGTTCCACCAGTAATAAATATCGTTGACATTAAATTTTGTTTTTGTATAAACTAATAAGTTTTGTAAAATAAATGAGCGGATGAATTAATTCATTTTCACAACTGCTTTGACATTGTTTGCCTTGATAGAATCTTCGAAAGCCTGTGAAATATCATCAAACTCATAAATATTCGTGTAGTGCTCTGCCGGAAATACACCAGTTATCATCAATTTTTGAGCAACCATATAGTCTTCTCTACATGATCCCATGGATCCCCTCATATTCAGAGAAGTTCTGGTCAGGTGTGTAGCATTAATGGCAACTTCCTTAGGATAAGTAGCAATCACACAAATATCTCCTTCTGGCCTAACCACATCGATTGCCTCCGTTAACACCTGAGGTACACCTGAACATTCAATCAATAAATCGACTTTTCCTTTGGTACCAAAAGGCACGCCATTTTGGTCTGTTACTCCTGTAGCTAATTGAGCTGTAAGTGAATTTTCCGGAGAAACGATGATCGGAATAAAACCACGCTCCGTAGCACTTTTCATACGAATGTTTCGGTCGTGCTCAATACCAGTAATGGCTACTCGTGCTCCGGCAGCTTTAGCCAACTCAGCCGACATCAAACCAATAATACCACATCCTGTAACTACTACATCCTGTCCCGGCTTGATATTGCACTTATTATGCAAAGCATTGACCACCACGGATAACGGTTCTACGAGCGCACCTTGCTCAGGAGTCAACCCTTTCATAAAAGCAACTACACGATCCGACTCCAATACTACTTTCTGGCCAAAACCACCATTTCTGTGAAAACCTATGATCTGTTTTGAAGGACATAAGTTCCACTTGGCTACACTACATGCAGGGCAATCTTCATCCTGACATCCCAACATAGCCAACGGAGTAAATATATCACCTACTTTCAGATCGCCATGATCGCCGGGCCCTAACTCCAATACTTCAGCACTAAACTCGTGACCAATTACTCTTGGCCTTTCTACCCAATCAAAATTGGATTTTCCCAGCGAAGCACTGTTATCAGAACCACAAATACCGGTATATAAAGTTTTCGCCAATATCTCCCCTTCTTTCAATGCAGGTATTTCCATGTCTATCACCGACGTATTGCGCATAAGCGCTCCCTCTGAATTGGGAGTGATTTTTTCCCTTCCATGAAGACAAAAGCCTTTTATTGATTCACTCATTGTATCTTTATTTATTTTTTATTTTTCTAATTCGCTGTATAAACTATCTCTCCCCTACCATTTCACACCAGTATCTTTCCAGCTTTTGTCTGCTGCAGAATTCAACACAGCTTCACAAACTTTTTGAGTTTCTTGCGCTTCTTTGAATGTAGGAGAGCATGGTTTTCCTGTTTCCAGGCTTTTCAGAAAATCAGCAGCCTGATGAACAAATGTATGCTCATATCCTATGGACAAACCGGGCACCCACCACTTATCCATATAAGGATGGTCTCCATCTGTTACATGAATAGACCTCCAACCACGAACTTCAGATTCATCTGCATGGTCAAAAAATTCCAAACGATTGAGGTCATGCAAATCCCAACGGATTGAAGCATGCTCACCATTTATTTCAAATGTATAAAGTGCCTTGTGTCCACGTGCATATCTGGTAGATTCAAACAATCCCAGAGATCCATTATCGAAATGACAATGAAATAAACATGCATCGTCGATACCTACTTTCTGTACTTCGCCCGTACCTGTATGTACTCTTTCTTTGATGAAAGTCTCAGTCATGGCCGACACATCCTTTATGCCTCCATTCAACCACATAGCAGTATCAATACAATGTGCCAGCAGGTCTCCTGTAACTCCAGACCCGGCAGCATCGTTATCCAATCTCCATAATGCCTCCCCTCCTTGTGGAAGTTCAGGGCTTATTGTCCAATCTTGAAGGAAATTTGCTCTATAGTGAAATATTTTACCAAGTTTTCCCGAATCAATTATTTTCTTGGCAAGTGTTACAGCAGGTACTCTCCTGTAGTTATACCACACGGTATTTTTAACTCCTGCTTTTTCCACAGCATCGACCATAGGTTGCGCTTCTGCAACTGTACGGGCAAGTGGTTTTTCACAAAGTATCATTTTACCAGCCTCTGCTGCTGCTATGGCTATCTCCGCATGCATATTGTTGGGAGTACAGATGTCTATGGCATCAATATCCTTACGGGCGATCATTGCTTTCCAGTCCGTTTCCACAGACTCATAGCCCCACTGATCTGCAAAAGCCTGCACCCTCTCTTTATTTCTGGCACAAACAGCTTTTAACACTGGACGCCACTCCAGTTCCGGGAAAAAATCTCCTACTCTTTTGTATGCATTTGAATGCGTACGTCCCATAAATCCGTACCCAATCAAACCTATTCTTAACTCTTTTTTGTTTGACATGTTTCCAAAATCTTATTTGTACAATTGTTTTTTTATTAAAAGGTAAAGTCCTTTCATACAGAATACTTTACCTTTCACATAGTGTTATTATTTATTCGGCTTCATACCACCCATGCTGCTGACGCACTTTGATCATGGTTGCCAATATATCATTCCATGTTTGCTGCTGCATCATTACATCGTTAGGAAACATACATCCGTCCCAGCATATATGCTTGAATGCTTTGGTAAGGCTACCATCTTCATTTCTCAACCAATACCCTGCATCATTGGCAATGTCCAGCTTTCCGTTTGGATCGTTTGCCAAACAGTGTCTTCCTGTTTTGTCATGAGATCCGGATCCAAATACAGTTCCATCATTTTGAGCTACATGGAAATCTGTTGTCCATGGCCTCAAAGCTGCGGTCAGTTTTTTCAGACCTGCTATGAAAGTCTCTCTGTCTTCCCATTTGAAGTCTTCGGGTAAAATTCTTTCATCCGGTTTATTATAACCTAACATATATAGAAGTGTATGAGCCATATCTGCCTGAAAACCTATATTTGGCCTGTCCACAGCTTCCAGAGTCTCTACCATAGTTTTCCATCCATGCATTCCTCCCCAGCAAATCTCTCCTTCAGCAGCCAGAGATTCACCAAAATCTGCTGCAACATCGCATGCCTCACGAAATGTCTGAGCGATTAATTTTGTATTTCCAACCGGATCGGCTGCCCAACTTGCCGGATCTACTGAAGAGTCAATTCTGATCAAACCATTAGGACGAACCCCCAATTCACGCAACTTTTTGGCTATCCTGCATGATTTGCGCACCTGAGTCACAAACTGAGCTCTTTCTTCTTTGGATCCCATAGCAGAACCACCGCCTGTTGGAGTCCATACAGGAGCTACAAGACTGCCAATATTAAGGTTTCTTGACTGAGCTTTATCTGCCATCTCTTTGATGGCATCATCAGAAGCATCAATATCCATATGTGGATCAAATAAAAATAAATCGAAACCATCAAACTTAACACCATCTACTTCTGCTTTTGCAGTAAGATCAATCATAGTATCTATAGAAATGGGTGGCTCTGAGTCTGGTCCTTTACCCACTACACCGGGCCATGAAGCGTTGTGAAGTTTAGGATAATTATTTTCTTGCATAGTTTTTATAGTTTATTGTTTTTTAAATATTTCACCTGGCATAATGACTGATTTCCACCCTGCGAGATCAGATGGTTTTACATTTGCCTTATAGCCACTAAAATTAAAAGTTGTTGGTTTATATTCCCCAACAAATTCAATATTATTCTCCGATTTGATATGATCTTCCATTTTTAAGCCCCAAAAGCAGGCATTAACAAGCATTCTTCGGAAGCCATCACTTAGAATATCTTCAGAAGCACCATGCGTAGTAGTAAACGCCCTGCCTGTTGCACCCGACTCCAGTTGATAATCTCGTACCCAGGCGACAGGAAGTTCTTCTTTGGTATTATCTGGTTCAGCATCAGGAGTCATTCCGTTCAACACCCTTCCTCTTGCCAAAATCTTTAAGTTTTCTCCTTGAGGGTAAGCATTGTAACCTCCACATTGTGCCCAGGCATCTTTCACTCCTCTCATTATTGGATGCTCTTTATTTTCTTCTTCGACAAGTACCAAAGATGCTTGTTCATGGTTTTTTCCATAATGTCCAACCCAGGTTTCTCCCAATATCAGTTCCCCAAACCCTCCATGCCATTCTTCTTTTGATCCTTCATATCGATAATCATAGTGCTCCCAATTGACATTATCTTTATTCCGAAATGCGTGAGTAGCAGTCCTTAAGCCTACTACCCCACCTCCACGCCGGATATAATCATCAATATGTTGCATCTGTTCATCTGAGAAATTTGCAAAACGGGTAAAAATGACCATAAGGTCTGCATTCTTAAGTACTTCCAGTCCCTTGATGTCAGAACTGCCAGGATAGATATTGCCTTCATCATCCAATGCCCATATTACCGTACAGGTGAACCCATATCGACTGGCAAGAATTCTTGCCAAAGCAGGCAAAGTTTCTTCTCCTCTGTATTCATGATCGGTAGAAATAAATACAATGTTCTTTCCTTTTCCGATACCTTTTGTACCGTTATATACCACACGATACTTATCCGCATCGTCTCTCTTTTGGGAATGCCTTTGCTCAGAATCCTCAGCTATTTTAGATTCTCTTATCGTAGCACTGAAATTTGAGTATGAATCGAGATTGAAATACCCTGCTACCTGATTTGTTTGAGATGCACAAGAAAAAACCAGTAAAACAATACTGAGGTTTAATATAACTTTTAGTGCATTCACCATAAATCCTAAATAGTTTGAATAGTTGACTTTAAATAGTTCTACAAATCTAAAATGCATTCGAACTCAATATTTCCTATATTTTACTAAAGTGTGATACTTTTTTGTCTTAATTTGTATTGAATATCAAAAAATGTGAAAATCTATGCGTGCTCCGAATATAGAAAAAACACTTACACCTAAGGAAACTTTTGTATTCAAAGACTTAACCGGCTCATTTTTCAACCCAAAATGGCACTTCCACCCGGAGTTCCAAATATCATACATAGTAGAGGGCAAAGGCACCAGATTTGTAGGAGATCATGTACAAACATTTGAAGAAGGAGACCTGACATTGACGGGCCCCAACCTGCCGCACTTGTGGAGAAGTGATGAAATATACTTTGAAAAAGATAGTAAACTAAAAACAAGGGGACTTGTTATTTATTTCGATCATGAACTTCTCAGCAATTCTCTACTGGAAAAAGAAGAATTTTATAATGTAAACAAATTGGTAGAGAGCTGTGTGAGGGGCATGGAATTTCTTGGAGAAACCAGAACCAAAATCAGTAAAATGATGCTGGAAATAGTTGAAGAAAAAGGATTCAGAAGAATAATCAAATTACTTGAAATAATAGATATACTGGCAAATAGTGAAGATTACAACCTGCTCGCCAGCCCCGGCTATTCCAATGTTTTTAAAGGGGAAGATGTGGAAAAAATGAGGATGGTATATGAATACACTATGAGCCATTTTAAATCCAAAATAGCATTGGATGAAATTGCAGGAATGCTCAACATGACAGCCACCTCCTTTTGCCGATATTTTAAACCAAGAGCAAACAAAACCTTTTCACGTTTTGTAAATGAAATAAGAGTAGGGCATGCCAGAAAGCTTTTACTGGAAGATAACTTTAATATCTCCCAGATCAGTTATGAATGTGGGTTTGTTACGCTTTCCAATTTCAATAGGCAATTTAAAGCCATCACCAAAATGAGCCCACATGAATACCGCAAGCTTTTTCTAAATATTCAAACCAGTATTGTATAGACACGTTTTTTTGTTAAAACACCCTAAACAAAGATTATTTTGCCTCTAACAAAAATTACTATTAACAAACAAGATTCTGAATAAAAAGCTGAAATTACTCCTACTGAGTAGTAATACCACTCAGAATATTTTTCAATAAAGACATCTCATAAAGACAAAAAAGTATCACTCTTTAGTAAGATAAAGGGACTATGAAATTTTTATTCAATTTAATTTTGTGAGATGTCTATTTCAATATAGCACACTTTGTCACGCTTATCCAATGCTCTCAAAAGACTATATATTTAAGTATTACATTCTGTATTCAAATAAGACAATCATAAATTAATTATGACAATTACAAAAAAGAGATTAAACTTATAAGTTAATTTTAAAATCAACTTATCAATTCACAAAACTATTTATCTAATGGAAAACACAAACAATCTATCAGGGTCTAATGCAAACAGGCTTTTTTATGGCAGTTGCTTTGCGCTGGTCACAACCGCCTTCTCTTTTAGTATCAGGGCAGGTATTCTCCCCCAACTTGGAACTGAACTTAATTTATCTGCTGAACAATTAGGTTTTATAAACTCCATGTGGTTTTTAGGATTTCCTATTTCCATGGTTGTTGGTGGATTAGTCTATCACACAGTTGGAGGTAAAAAAATCATGCAGTTTGCATTCTTCGCCCATGCAGTTGGAATACTTTTAACTATTTATTCAGGAAGTTATATAGGCTTACTGATCTCTACGCTTCTTATTGGACTTGGAAATGGATGTACAGAAGCTGCATGTAATCCAATGATTGCGGATGCTTACCAAGGCAATACTATGAGCAAGATGATGAACCGGTTTCACATGTGGTTTCCGGGAGGTATCGTAATCGGTGCGCTGGTATCTGAATTCCTTACTGGTGCAGGTTTTGGATGGGAAACTCAGATATGGGTGATTATGATTCCAACATTGGTTTATGCCTATTTGTTCTTTGGGCAAGACTGGCCTAAAGCAAAAGTTGAAGAAGCTGCTACGCTTTCTGGTAACGTTAAAGCCATGATTTCTCCATTGTTTATTTTCATGTTTGTATGTATGGCTCTTACTGCTATTACAGAATTTGGACCACAACAATGGGTAGGTATTATCCTTGCAAAAAGTGGTGCCAAGCCTATGATCATTTTGGCACTTGTAACAGGACTAATGGCCATAGCAAGGTATTTTGGAGGAGAAATAGTACACAAATTCGATCAAACCGGGGTATTGCTTGGCTCAGCCATTTTAGCGACAATAGGAGTTTACCTGTTTAGCACACAAACAGGAGCAATGGCTTATGTTGCTGCCGTTTTCTTTGCATTAGGTGTTGCTTACTTCTGGCCCAACATGGTTGGCTTTATAGCTGATAAAATTCCACAAAGTGGTGCATTGGGTATGTCTATCATTGGTGCTGTGGGCATGTTCTCATCATCAATATTTCAACCAATTATAGGGGGTTGGATAGATTCTGACAAAGCTGCTGCTGCTGCAAGAGGACTTACAGGAGAAGAATTAGAATTAGTTTCAGGACAAGCTACACTTGGAACAATGGTCACTTTTCCGGCTATACTAATTGTATTGTTTACAATACTTTTATTTTGGGTAAAAAAGATAAAAGCTGATACTGCTGCTGGTTGATTTCTCAATCAAAGAAAGCTTCAAAATAATTAAAACAATTTTAGCCGGATTCAAACTCCGGCTAAATTTAAAAAATATTGAACAATGAAAATTGGAATGAACATGTTGCTCTGGACTAATCATGTCACAGAAGAACACTACGGGATTGTTGATGAAATAAAAAAAACCGGATACGACGGTATAGAATTATTCTTAGGCGAAGGAGATGAAAAGCTTTACTCAAGCCTGGGCAGTCATTTTAGCAACATCAATATGGGTGTAACATGTGTGGCATCACTAGCTCCGGACGAAAATATAGCCAGCCCTGATTCTAAAGTAAGAGCAGCAGGATTCGACAAACTGAAATGGTCTATAGATATGGGAGCAGCACTCAATGCCGAAGTAATATGTGGCCCTTTCCATTCTTCGTTTGCACACTTCACACGTCAGCCTCCTACCAGAGAGGAAAGGCAGTGGAGTATCGAAATGCTGCAAAAAGCAGCTGAGTATGCAGCACCTACAGGAATTATACTTGCTCCTGAGGCACTGAATCGCTTTGAGTGCTATCTATACAATACAATGGCTGATCTCTCTACGTTGGTAGAGCAGGTAAATCATCCAAGCCTGGGAGCCATGTACGATACACACCATGCCAACATTGAAGAAAAAAATCAGGGAGCAGCAATAAAATGCATTGCCCCACATTTGAAACATGTTCATATCAGTGAAAATGACAGAGGAACCCCCGGAAAGGGACCAATCAATTGGGATGAAGTATTTAAAACATTGAAAGAAGTCAAGTATGATGGCTGGTTGACCATTGAAGCATTTAGTACGGTAATTCCCGAGTTTGCCAATGCTATCAATGTTTGGAGAGATTTTTCGCCAGCAGATGAAATTTACAAAGAAGGATTGAAATTCATCCAACAACAATTAAGCAATTGAACAATACGATAAGCGTATTGTAAATATATTTTTTTTAAAAGAAGAGGCGGTCTCAAAAGAGTAAAACAGTTGCCGGACTTGTTCCGGCATCCCTTTGAAACCGCAGCACTACCTTCTTCCAGAACAGATCCCGGAATGAATCTGGGAATTATCTGACTTTTGAGATAGTCTCTTCTTTTTTCACTCAAAAGGAATAATAAATATTCCTATAAACTTTAGAACCAGAAATGGTTAACAAAAAAAGTAAATCCAACAGTTCTATTATGAAAAATTTCATCTATTTAAGCCTATTCTTGATTCTATTGGCATGTAGCCAAAAACCAAAAGAAACCAGTCAGGAAACTACTCCGGTCTCTAACAATGACAATAAACCAGTACAATGGCTAACATTTGGAGCAACTGAAAACAATGGCAAACACATTGTATTTATAACCGGAGACGAAGAATACCGATCAGAAGAAGGATTGTCTCAGATGGCTAAAATCATGTCCACCAGACACGGATTTAAATCCACAGTTCTCTATGCTCAAGAGCCGGACAA
Source organism: Reichenbachiella sp. MALMAid0571 (assembly GCF_040151475.1). Classification (NCBI taxonomy): domain Bacteria; kingdom Pseudomonadati; phylum Bacteroidota; class Cytophagia; order Cytophagales; family Reichenbachiellaceae; genus Reichenbachiella; species Reichenbachiella sp. MALMAid0571. The sequence continues at coordinate 15,221 of NZ_JBDKWG010000073.1, forward strand.
ACCTGGAGTAATCAACCCAAATTACACCAGAAATATACCAGGACTGGAAAGCCTGAAAACAGCTGATATGGTAGTAATTCTCACCAGATTTCGTGCTTTGCCCCATGAACAAATGCTACTGATCGACAACTACTTGAAAAGTGGAAAACCAATATTGGGTCTGCGTACTGCCACACACGCTTTTAATTTTGGTAAGAATGATTCCACATCCCAATGGAAACATTACGGAAACGGGTATAATGGAGACAAAGAAGAATGGAAAGGTGGCTTTGGCAGATTTATATTGGGTGAAAAATGGATATCGCACCATGGACATCATAAACACCAAAGCACCAAAGGTTTTTTTGCTCCCGGGGCTGATAATCACCCTATCTTAAATGGCATAAAAGATGGTGAAATATGGGGTTCAACTGATGTTTACGGAGTAAGATTACCTCTTCCGGGCGATTCGCAACCGATTGTACTAGGACAGGTAACAAACAGAAAAGGTGAGTACAATGAAAACGATATTTTCTATGGTATGAGCGCATCGGACAATGAAGCCGCTACTACCAACAAAAAAGGAGAAAAACTAAATGATCCAATGATGCCAGTAGCATGGACCAAAAGCTACCAGTTGCCGGGAGGTAAAAAAGGAAAAGCTTTTACTACTACTCTTGGCGCTTCGTCCGATTTACTTTCTGAGAGCCTGAGACGAATGGTGGTAAATGGGATTTACTGGGCAATGGATTTGCCTGTACCAGAAAATGCAGATGTCGCTCTTGTGGGCATCTACAATCCATCTCAATACGGATTCCAGAAAGATGCCTTTTGGATAGAAAAAAATATGAAAGTTTCTGATTTCAAGTAAAATTTAATTAATCGGCACAAAAAAAATCCACTGAGAAAAATTTCCAGTGGATTTTTTTATCCTTTCAATTACACTTGCTCTGCCACCAACTCAGCAGCCAGTGGAAAATCGATCTCAAAGCCGGCAATGTTATGGATATAGTTGCTGATGGTTTTATCACCCACCACAATTACTACATCTATCAGGTTGGCTTCAGAATATCCCGCTGCAAAAAAGGCTTCTTTAGACTCTGAAGTAGCACTTCCACGATTGGTCGTCACCGAATGGGTAAACTTTACCAAGGCATCAAGCTTGTCATCAAAAGAAGCCGATCCTCCTCTTATTTCCAATACTTGATCTTCGGTAAATCCGTTCATTTTTCCCAACACTGTATGGGCAGATTGGCAATAGCGACAGTCATTAATTTGACTAACCACCAAGTTTACTGCTTCTCTCTCTTTGGCTTTCAGTGTTGATTTGCGATTTTGAAGAGCTAAGTAATCTGCCAATGCGGTATCATTTTTAGCATAATAGGCATATAGGTTCGGCACAAACCCGAGTCCTTTTTCTAAATTGTCAAAAATTCCCTGATTGCTTTCTGATACTTCTGCTCTTGATGGCACTTTAAATTTTTCCATTGTTTTTATTTTAATACTTGAATAATTAATTAACAATGCAAAGCTGATGCAATATGACAGTGGAATGTTAGGCAGTCATTCCCTTTGAGTTGGCAATTGTTCCCGATTATTGATTTTTCCTGAAATCTAAAGGAGAAAGCCCTTCCTGAGTTTTGAAAAACCTACTGAAAGCCTGAACATCAGCAAATCCAATTTCATACCCTATTGCTGAAATACTCTTATCAGTGTACCGCAACAACCGACGTGCCTCAAGCAGTAGCCTTTCATGGATAAACTGTAGAGGTGTTTTATCACTCATTTTCTTAAACACATTGGATAGGGTCTTAGGGGATTTATGTACCAAATCGGCATAGTCGGCTACATTGTGTTTTTGCCTAAAATGTATCTCCACCAGAAAATTAAACTCCCTAATGATATCTACATTGACTTTGGTAATGTCCTGATAGCTTCTCTGAACTTTATAGATTCTTGTACATAGGATCAGAATTCGTTTCAACAACATCTGCAGCATTTCCAACTGCAAATTATCTGTGGATTTCATTTCCATACACAGTACTTTCCAAGCAGCCTTGAAAACCTCCACGTCATCTTCATTGGGATGTATGTACGATAAATCAGAAGCTCCATAGTACAAAATGCCTTTACAACCAATCTCCGAATCATGGTCTAGGATGCAATAAAATGGACGGTTAAAACGAAGCAGCTTCAATCCATTGATTTGTCTCACTTCTACTTTGTGAAACTCTGTAAGAAATAATATATCATCTTGATTGAAAGTCCACTCGATCGAATCGACCTTCAAAACATTATTGTCAGACACAAACCATATCAATGAAAGTTCGCTTTTCCTTGACAAAGCAATCAAACTGCTGTTCTCCTGATTTATGTCTGTGACCTCAAAATACTCCCCATTACTACCTTCGTATTTCATTGTGTTCCTTTTTCAATTGGCTCGATGAAATAACAATACAATTTTGAAGGCAATAAAGTGCCATTTTTTTTGATTTGAAGTAAAAAATCAGCTTTTACTCCTTTGGCATTGGCAAATGATGTTGCCTGAGAAATGAAAGCTTGTCCCAGTAGCCACGCTGGAATTTGATTTTTCCATCAATCACATGAAAAAAGCCACAACCCCTCAGTCCTAACGGATCTTTCCATTCAAGCATTGCCCATTCTCCATCCTCAAATAGATTTTCGATAATACAAACCATGTCCGCTATTGCAAACTCTCTTTCAAACATTTCCTGAATGGCAGGCCTTCCTTCTAAAGGATCACTGTTCACCTGATGGTTGACCGCATCTTCATGATAATAAGCCGCAAGTTGCTCTGCATTTGCTTCGTTGAATGTTTCTACCCATTTGCTTACCAATTCTTTTGGTGTCATTTCTTATTATTATTTTTTTATAAAACTGTCTCATTTTATTTCCAGAATGGTTCCGGCAATATACCGTGTTCCTCTTTCTTTGTTGAAGTAATAAGTGACCAATACACGGTTTTCGTCCAATTGCACAGGCCAGGTATATCCTATATCTGAATTATCTCCATCATCTCTCAGTACAATCTCTGGGGCAGTAGCAAAATCTGTACATTCAGCATTCAAAATCCTGGCCCTGATTCCGAATGGTGCATGACGGTATCCGTAGGTAAGCAGTACACGATTGTCGGGCAGCCGCAAGACGTTTAAGGGATGTCCTTGAAACCCCATCTGCTCCCACTTAAAGCTTTTCCCTCCATCGGTTGACCGTGCGATACAGGCCTGATCATCCATTCCGGCTGTTCTCAAAAAACCCACCAGGTCTCCCTTTGGCGTTTCATAGATCGATGCTTCATTAAAAGACACCTTTTCATCAGCAGCTACCACACCCGAATATTCCCACGTGAGTCCTTTATCGCCAGACACCAACAAATGATTGGATGTTTTTTTAGGGCTTAGGTTATCTGTAGCCGCTACTATCCAGTATATTTTTCCATTTCTCCCTTCATAAAGCGCACCCCGGTTATAAGCCGGAACCGGATTTCCCATAGCATTAAAATGCACTTCGGGCTCAATATGCGGAGGATAAATCGGGTCTTCCCAGGATTGTCCACCATCAGTAGATCGCACAATATATCCACCCAAAAATATTGCTCCTTTTCCTGCATCAAAAAACGGCTTTTTTAGATTCTCTATACCCTCCGGACGCACAAAAGCCCAACCATAACTCGCACACAATATTGTACCGTCTTTTAATTGAAATAGGCATGGATCCTGCGATCCGCCAAAAGGATGCGCATAAATCAACTCTGGATTTTTAGTCCAATTTTCTCCATCCTTTGAACGCACCGCTACCAAATAGCTATTAGCATCAGTGTGATTAGAACCCTTTTCGCTAAATACTTTTCGGTCTGGTGCCCGTCTAAACGCCACATACAATTCGCCATTTGGTAGTTTGATTACTGAAGGAAAAGAAGAATAAAACTGATCGTCTTTGTAGATCACTACGTCTTTTATCTTTTTAATCCCGGAAGAGTAAGCCTGTCCTTTCTTTTCTTTCTCATCTTTTGTTTTTTCACAATATCCATTTATACAAAAAATAAAGGACAATAAGGTTGTCAAAAGTATATGCTTCATCATTATGGTGTTTTTAATATTCTCGAATAATAATAGTACCGGCAACTACCAGAATAATCCCCAGAATTTTCATGTAGTTAATAGGATTCTGTTGTGCCACCAATACATTGAAATGTTCCATAAGTACGGAAATAATCATCTGTCCGGCTACCACCAACCCAAAAGTAAGCCCCGGACCCAACTTAGGAAATGCCAAAATGATGACTGTGACATAAAATGCACCCATTAAACCGCCAATCCAAACGTAATTAGGAACTTCTTTTATAGCTGACCAGGCAACTGTCTGGCGGGTAAAAACAATATATGCCAGCAATCCAACAGTACCAACCAGAAAAGAAAACATAGAAGCATAAACCGGGCTCTCTACCACTTTACCCAATTTAGTGTTTAATCCTGCCTGAACCGGCAAAAATGCTCCGGCCAATAAGGCCATTATAATCCAAAAAAACTTATCCATACTTTCTAAATGGTAATTAATTGTACTGCAAAAATGCGTAGAGCTACAACCAGCATAAGACTTGAGCTTCTATTGGAAAATTAGCTGAAAGTTGAATAAAACAAGACTTATAGTCCGTTTTTTATTAAGTTTTGAGTTAATTGGATTGAGCAATGGTAAAATGAAAAATGAATATGGTATTTAAATTAACCTGAGTTCGATTCTAAAATTATTCAAAAACTCGTCATTCAGAGGCTTTTGGGCTGGGCTTTGCGTTGAAAGCCCTACCTGATCAGTAGACAGGCGTGAGAATCTCTTACTCATAGGGACTCTCACGTCGCTTCCTACCACACTTTCCAATAAAAGCTCCTCTGAGTGACGGTTACGAGTTTTTTTTCGGTAATATTAATCGAACTCAGGTTAAATTATATCTTTAAACAAATCCTTACTAACCTAGGAGTCTGTCGGACTTTCAATAATCAGGAGAGTAAAAAATTCAATTTTCAGAACCTAAAATTAGATTTTGATCGTCCCTTTTTCGAATACGGTTTTGGTTTTGGTTTTTTTTCCTGTTTTTGCGCTAAACCGGACT
>NZ_JBDKWG010000074.1:0-1260 GCF_040151475.1 Reichenbachiella sp. MALMAid0571
GGGTGCATATCAAATTGTCGTTTATGCCACATTTTTAAATTCTGTATTAACCATCTTGATTACTTTGTCCCATTGTCCATTCATATGTGCCACCCTTAAATTTAGCATGTGCTGCGCACCTTGTTTAGTCCACCTTTGTCCAGAAACATTCGCTTTTGAATCACGGTCCTGTGTGCTGATTCAATTGCACCAGAGCCTATGATGCCTATGCCCATTTGCTTATATGATTTGTAGTCCATGCGATCCTGATTGGCACGGTAATATTCAAGCACCCTGTTAGTGGCCTCACTTTTAGGGGCAAGCTTCTCAATATTGTCCATAACTCGTTCTAATTGGCTGGACAATAACAAAGCTTGTTGCATCCCTGTCCATACCCTTCTTGACTGTTCATCTTTAAAGTGACTTTTTGCAAACTCATGGAGGTATTCTAGCGCATGGTAGTAATCCAGGATAGAGACTGCACCATCAAAACTATCTTCTATCCAGTTCTTTATCCATTTGGCTCCATCGCTGAGAAAGACCAGCCTTGGTCCACTTTTTTGATAGGGGGTTATCAGCTTGTAGAGCATGTCGGTGAAATCTCCACAAACACCCAAATAGGCCAAATATTGTGACTTTTTTATCCATCCAGGCGTTTTACCGTCCTTTTTCACGCAATCCGATGATTTGAACAGCCGCCCCAACTTTACCTCCTTCCAACCATCTTCCCTTGTCAATACCATGGAGCCGTCCAATTCAACATATAGGGTCTCGTCTTTATCGGCAATGGGCATACAGCGTTCGTTAAGCCCTTCATTGACCAACTGCTTACCATAAGTATCAGTGACACGGTAGATTTGTGCACTGCCAATGTCTATATCAAGAAATTTCTTGAGTGTTTCATTGCTATTGCCATAGCAATCTTGCTGGCCTGCGTAGATCATCAACTCTTGCAGGAACGGACTAATCTGGAAACCGTTCTTGCCTTTGGAAAATTCGATTTCATTGCTTATTTCTATCTGTCCCAGAGTAGTGAAGTTTTTTTTTACGCCGATCATTGGGGACATCTCCTATGTTTGTTTCCAAAACCTGTTGTCCTAAATCTTTCCAAATGCCTACAAACTGTTTTTCATAATCATAAAAATTATCAAGTTTGTTCAATGCCTGTAGCGAATCATAACGATTGGCTGCCAATCTTAAAAATTCTCCCTTTGTCATAACTTTAGTCGTTTTCTTTAAATTTAAACATTATAAAAAAAAACGACAATTTGATATGCACCC
>NZ_JBDKWG010000075.1:0-19457 GCF_040151475.1 Reichenbachiella sp. MALMAid0571
TCTTACAATATACTATTTTCGTCTTCTCAGGATGGGCTCGTAAACCGCAAACTTCTAGACGTTCTTTTAGTGATGCAAGTATTCTGTCAGCTTCTATTTGGCTCCTGCAATGAATGATCAGGTCATCAGCATACCGTACCATCACACCAGATGGATGGTATTTCTCCAAAACCTTGCCACAAGTTTATAGAATTGTTACTCAGAGATATAGACTTCCTATAGGTTAAATACAAAAACCGGCCTTTTAAACAAAGCATGTTCGGCCTTTTAAACAAAATCAAAGGTTTTTCTTCCATCTACTTTTGTCGTAACAAAACAAAATTAGAAATGGAACAAAACAATTATCAAGGAGCATTGCAGAAACCAACCGGTTCTGGATTTAATGCAAAATCAACAGCAAATGAAGTAATCAAAGGTTTTGGCCTTTCAGGAAAAATTGCAATTGTAACCGGTGGCAATACAGGGATCGGCCTGGAAACTACCAAAGTACTTGCAGCGGCTGGAGCAACAGTGATTGTACCGGCAAGAGATACTGAAAAGGCCAAACAAAATCTGAAAGGAATTGCAAATGTAGAATTAGAAACGCTGGACTTAATCAATCCCGAATCGATCGATGCATTTGCGGAAAAGTTCCTGGCTTCAGGCAGACCACTTCATTTGCTTATCAATAATGCGGGAATTATGTGGGTTCCGTTGCGTAGAGATAGTCGGGGTATAGAATCTCAGTTAGCAGTCAACTATCTGGCACAATTTCACCTCGTCGCAAGGCTATGGCTCGCTCTTAAAAAAGCCAATGGCGCCAGAATAGTTAACGTATCTTCTGAAGGACATCAGTTTGCCCCTTTCAATTTCGAAGATCCGAATTTCGAAAAAAGGAAATATGAGACCCTACTTGGGTATGGACAATCAAAAACTGCTTGCAACCTGTTTGCTATGGAACTGGACAATCGTGCAAAAACTTCTAATATCAGAGCATATTCTGTGCATCCCGGATCAATCGGCGGAACAGAATTGAGCCGGGAGGCTCCATTGGAATTATTCCAGCAAATGGGGTTCCTTGATGCTGATGGAAATATGCTACCGGAAGTGGCAGCCAGTCTAAAAACCGTCCCTCAGGGTGCTGCTACCTCCGTTTGGTGTGCTACCAGCCCGTTACTCAATGAGATCGGTGGGGTGTATTGCGAAGATTGTGAGATTGCCGGGCTGGAGGTAACCGATAGTATCGGCACTGCCGGAGTAAAACCATATTCTTTAGATGAAGCAAATGCCAAGCGGCTATGGACATTAAGTGAAAAAATGACGGGTATATCATTCAGCATAGATTGAGGCTTTAAATATCGGCAAGTAAATAACATATGAATATATCCTTAGAATTGCTTAGTTTAATCCATCGAAATTAGAGAAGTGGATCATATATCAAAATATATCACACCGGAGATCAAGCTTTCCTGTTATGAGGATGAGTTCTTCAAATCAGAGATTGTGTTCGATCAGCACATGTTGATATGGTTTATTTCCGGGGAAACCAGAATTGTACAGGTGGATGCTGTGCATCGTTTCAAAACCGGGGACATTTTTCTGATCCCTAGAAATAAACCTGCAACAGTCATCAACTACCCAAAAGACGGGCTACCACACAAAACGGTAGTCATGCTCTTAACAACGGATATTCTGAGGAACTTTTACAGCAATGTCGAAGTGAAAGCTAAGATAACCCCTGTACCGGGGATACGCAGCTTCAATAATCACCCGCTGCTCGAAAGTTGCCTTGCTTCCTTAATACCCTATTTTGAAATGAGTGAACCTTTCCCGGAAAATCTGGCATCATTGAAAATCGCAGAAGCCATTAGCATACTGAGAGTAATAGATCCTGAAATTGATGGTACATTATCTAACTTCGATGATCCTCATAAAGTAGATCTCATCAGTTTTATGGAAAAAAACTACATGTTTAATATGCCCATAGAAAAATTTGGCTACCTGACCGGAAGAAGCCTTACTACCTTCAAACGTGATTTTAAAAAAGCATTTAATATCACACCCCAAAGATGGCTCACGCAAAAGCGACTGGAGCTGGCACATTACCAGTTGGCCGAGCAAAGAAGGAAGCCTATGGAAGTTTGTTTTGAAACAGGTTTTGAAAACCTATCTCACTTTTCTTTTGCCTTCAAAAAACAATTTGGCTATGCACCAACAAAATTGATAAGGTAAAAGAACATCGCTAAGCATCCATGAACGAAGAGAGTTATTGGTCAGGATAAATAGAAACCAACCACTGCTTTTTGTGAACATCAATACCTACATATAGCGTAAGAGATGAAAATAAGCTAACTTTATTATCCATAAATTTAATCTTTAGGGATTTGATTTTGACTTAATTAAGTTAATTCCCTTTAGATTGTTAATGGATACTATGAATGAATGGGGTTCCACTGGTCAGGAAAGTTTGGTGGGGATTGTAAATTCCGCCACAATTAATAAATTTAAAATAAGGCGGGCTATGTACGAGCGGAAAGCACACTGGACAGACGGGCAGTTAGTACCTTCTAATCCCCACTCATCATAGCTGAACATTATGGATATTGATCCATACAAAATAGATTAAATACTTTAAACGAATTATAAATTAATGTATATGAATAAAATACTGCCTGTCTTTTTGATTTGGGTATCCATAGGTTCCCTTTTCGCACAACCAAAAACAGTTGAGGTACTAGGTTATGAAGCCAATCAGAATGCACCTCTTCCTTTCGCTAAAAAGAATAAGGACGGACAAACTATCTACGACTCAAGAGTATTTGGTTCCCCAAAATTCTTTCCAGGAATGATTATCACAGCATCAGGAGAAGAAATAGAAGGTGATATAGCGGTATTTAATAATACTTCTGACTGGGATTTTGTAAAAAGAGCTATCGTAATTATTCCAAATGGAGAGGACAAAGGGCAATATTTGGGTTCAGGATCGGTGATTTTAATCAATCAAAAGAAAAAAAAGGAAGAAGTATTTTATGATTATTATGATGGAATTTATTTGCAAAGATTAGTTTCTGGAAGGTTGAGATTAAGTTACAATCCAGCGGCAGGAAATTCTAAAAAAATATCAAGTTTTATCGGAAAATCTTTCCTTGATTCTTTAACATCAAACGTTGTAAAGAAATCTATTAAACAAGACCTCTCCAATGGCAAGTCACTTCAGGAATCTTTGGAAAAAGCTAAGCTCAAATCAGATTTAATCAATGTTGCTTCTGACATAGAAATCGTAGAGAAAGAATATTTGCTTTATGATTCTGTTACTGAAAAATTGGTTGCCATTACGGAAGATAATTATGCTCAAGTAATGACTGAATATGTGAAGGGATGTACATCTTTTAACGAGAAGAAATTGAAGGACTACAAGAAAATAAATGAAGTGATTCAGCAAATAAATAATGAGTGCCTATGAGATCCCTAACAAACAATATAGCACTTGCTTCTAAATGGTTCCTTGAAAAATATGCTGCAAACCCGATACTTTAGTAGATATTTAAAAGACCAGAGGCACGTGCCATATCTGATCGTTACAGGCCATAACCCGTCCTAAAAAGGCTACACATCACGTAACAAAATGTATAAAAACGACGGAATTAAAAAAAACGATAATATTAAGATCAGCTCTTCAAACCTATGAGTTATGAATAAGAAAAAAGAAATGGAAGAATTTCTAAGTATAAAAAGGGAGTTAGCATTTCAAAAAGTAGAAATTGAAACACTAAGAGCAGAACTAATACTATCTAGAAAAGAAAATGCAATTCAAAATGACCAGAAACAAAAACGGGCTAATGAATTATTAATTGCAAACAAAGAACTTGCTTTACAAAAAAATGAAAAACGAAAACGAGCTGAAGAACTAATCATAGCAAACAAAGAGCTTGATTTTCAAAAAGATGAAAAACAAAAACGGGCAGATGAATTATTAATTGCAAACAAAGAACTTGCTTCGCAATATCATCGGAAACAAAAGCGAACCGATGAATTATTGAAAACAAAAACAGAACTTGCTTCGCAAAAAAATAAAGAACAGAAATGGGTCGATGAATTATTCACAGCAAACAAAGAACTTGCTTTACAATATTATCAGAAACAAAAAAAGGATGAAGAGTTATTAGTTCTGCAAAAGGAACTTGCCTTGCAATATGAGGCAAAAAAAGAATTGGTATCAGAACTAACTATTGCCTACACTGAACTTATGAAAACCGAAGATTCTTTAAGAGCCCATATTGAAGGATTAGAAGATATGATGTTCATGATTTCACATAAAGTAAGGCAACCTATTGCACAAATTTTAGGGATTTCTAACCTTCTGGAAGAATCGGCAAATTATTCTTCTTACGAATTAAAAAAAATTGTAAGTTATTTAAAACCTTCAGCAATTGACCTGGACAATTTCACGAAAGAATTCACAACATTTATGCAAAACGTTTATCGAAAAAAAGACTAAACCGGACACTGCCGATAGACATCAGAATCAAGGACTTTCAGTACACATTTGGCACACAAACGGTCACTCACTTTTCCTAAAATATCGTTTGCACGGGCTGCTCTTTGGATAGCGAAAAATATAAAACCCCATTTTCAATAAAATGGATCAGTAAGTATTTAAATTCGGGAGTACAATTCAAACACTAAACAATCAATACCATGGGAAAAGGACAGGACGCCAAGAAAAACGTCAAAAAAGAAGCTACCAAAACTGCCAAAGAAAAAAAAGCTGAGAAAATCGAAAAGAAAGCTAAAAAATCAAGATAGAAACATTATAGTGTGACATCTGATGTTATCCCTTTTTGCTTCATCGGGTCAATCATCCGGCAAAAAAAAATGAAAATTCAAAAATCAGATATATATTTTTCCATCTCATTGATCTCAGCAATATGGTTTGCACTGACCAGTTCTTTTTGGGTCTATTATATGAATCTGGTATTGTCATTTCCTTTTGCTGTCCTTAGCCTGTTGCTATGGCACAGAAGCAAAAAAACAGACAATAAGCTTAAAAGATACAAAGCTATACCCTTTATTTTAATACTCGGAACAATCGTTTCGTTGGTTGCTTTGATCATTCTTTTGGTCTATGGCTAGCAGAATGCCAGGCCACTATTTTTCCAGCTACCTGTATCTATTTTCATACTTTTTAATCTACTTTAGTTACAATCTAATCTCTAATCGCAAATGAAAAAAGCATCCGAATTATTGACAGGAATAGCAGTAGTATTCTTGGGTATTGCATTATTTGGTACAGGTGCCTATTTTTTACAGGAAAAAATGGGATTTTACACTCAATCAACCCAAGCTGAAGGGATTGTTATAGACATAGAATCCAGACGTCATCGCAGTACCACCTACTATCATCCGCTGATTTCTTTTGAAAGTGAAGACGGAAATACTTATACATTTTCATCAGAAACCGGTACAAGCTCCGGGTTTGACTTTAACAAGGGTGACAAATTAATGATAAGGTACATCAAAGAAGACCCTCAAATGGCCAAAGTTGATAGTTTTATTGAGTTATGGGGTCTGCCTGCCGCTCTCCTCGTATCAGGTTTACTTATATCTTTGGCAGGTTCCTATACCTGCTACAATTATTTCAACAAAATGAAACTCCGAAAAGAGCTACTAAAAACAGGAAAACTAATTCAGCTACCTGGTCGGGTAGAATCCAGAAAATCGAAAAACAAAACAGAATTTGTAGTTGTCTCAGAATGGCTCAACCCGGCAGATTCTAAAATGTACACTTTCACCAGTGATAAAATCTCCTATGACCCAGCCTCGTTTCTCACCGACAAGTTAATAGATGTGTGGATTGATCCAATGAGTCCAAAAAACAAGCACTATGTGGATATTTCTTTCCTTCCAGAAAAGGGTTAGGGCATAAACAACATTAGAGGTTGCCTTAAAAGAGTGAATCAATTGCCGCTCAGGCAGATGTTCCGGCACCCTTTGGAAAAAGCATCATTAGCTGTTTCTCGAACAGATTCCAGAGTACCTGCCTGAACGAGTCAGGGCTCAAAGAATAGCAAGTATTTTCAACTGCATTTGCCCTAGGTAAGGTTCAAAGTCCTAAAACAATTTAAAATTTACTCTTATCTTAGCAAGATTCACGCATAGAAAAAACTGATACAGAATGAAAGTAGTAGTAATAGGTGGTACCGGGCACGTAGGTACATTTTTAGTTCCACGATTGGTAATGGCAGGACATGAAGTCATCTCAGTCAGCCGTCAGGAAAGAGCACCCTACAATGTCCATCCAGCATGGAAATCAGTAAAGCAAGTGACCATAGACAGAACAGAGGCTGAAGCAAAAAACACCTTTGGGGAGCAAATCCGTGCGCTGACACCCGATGCGGTAATAGACTTGATTTGTTTCACTCCAGAAAGTGCCAAAAGCCTGGTTGAATCCCTTCAGGGACAAATACAACATTTCATTCATTGTGGCACTACGTGGGTGCATGGCCATAGCGAGCAGGTGCCTACCACAGAAGATCAAAACCGCAACCCAATTTGCGACTATGGTAGGAAGAAAGCTGCCATAGAATCTTATCTACTCTCTAAAGCCCACAAAACAGGATTTCCTGCGACCATATTGCACCCGGGTCATATAGTTGGTTCTGGATGGGCTCCAGTCAATCCGGCAGGTAATTTTAATATCGAGGTGTTTGAAAAATTAGCAAACGGAGAAGAATTGATATTACCAAACTTTGGGATGGAAACCGTGCATCATGTACATGCCGATGATGTAGCCCAGGGGTTCATGCAGGCACTTTCCAATTGGAACAATGCTGTAGGAGAAAGTTTTCATATCGTATCTGCACAGGCAATTACACTAAGAGGTTATGCGATGGCTATGGCAGCATGGTTCGGACAAGAAGCCAATCTAAAGTTTTTACCTTGGGAAGAATGGAAAAAAACAGTGAGTCAAAAAGATGCTTTAGCGACTTGGGATCATATTGCACACAGTCCCAATTGCAGTATTGACAAAGCACGAAGATTGTTGAATTATGCACCACGATACAGTTCGTTACAAGCGATTCAGGAATCTGTGAAATATCTATTTGAGAATGAGAGATCAGGGCTAAGGGGTTAAATACCTTCACTATTCCCAAACTTCATAGGTCAGTCAAATTGAGACACTTCACTGCCAGCCTAGCAGGCGGGCAGTGAAGTGTGACAAGGTAGCAGAACAATAAATAATCTTGCTTAGGTTGTTGAATCAGATATCAACCTCAAACGCCTCCTTGTCATCCCGACGAAGGAGGCCATGCCTGCCAGGTAGATATCTTCCTTGCTTATTGCAGGTCGTCGGCAAGAAAGATTTCTCCTTCGTCGAAATGACAAATGAGTTTAAACAGACTACTATGACCAAAAGTGCAATAATGAGGTTTTGATTTTAAAGAACATCCTACTTCAGCAACAAAGAAGTATCACCATAACTTAAAAAGCGGTAGTCGCTGTTGAGTGCTTCATTGTAAATTTTTCGCCAATCCTCACCAATAAAAGCCGCTACAAGAAGAATAAGCGTAGAGCCCGGCTGATGGTAGTTGGTAAATAGTCCAGAGCATATTTTAAAGTTATAACCGGGGTAAATAAATATCTCTGTTTCACCATAAAGCGAATCAGTGTTTTCCTTTTCCATCTTTACTAAAATAGCCTGAAGAGCCTCTTCTTTTGAAGGATGTTCGCTGATCTCTTTTTCATATGCCATCATTTTGTCGATATGAAATGAGGCATTTTCATCCTGCATCAATTTCACTCCATACCAATACGTACTTTCCAGAGTACGCATGGCGGTAGTGCCTATGGGAATGATATTTCCCTTTGCAGCCAACAGGTTTTCAATATTCCTCTTGTGAATAATGATTTTTTCATTGTGCATCGGATGGTTGGTGAAGTCTTTCTCCTTTATCGGCCTGAAAGTACCAGCACTCACATGCAACGTGAGGTAGTCGTCCTTTACTCCACCACCCTTCAGTTGAGCTATGATCTCGTCCGTAAAGTGCAATCCTGCCGTAGGAGCAGCAACTGCCCCTTCATGTTCTGAAAATACCGTTTGGTAACGATCTTTATCTTCATTCTCTGCCATACGATTGAGGTACGGAGGCAATGGGACATTCCCACCTGATTCTATGATTTCTAAAAAATCCACCGGAGCTTCCCAATCAAACTGAACCCAGCCATTTTCCCTGTCAACCAAAGTAGCATGCACCATTATCTCGCCATGCGCTTCCGAATTGATGTTCAGGTGGAGTGCATCTTCCTTCCACTTTTTTACATTGCCAATCATACATTTCCAGACACAGGTATTTCTGGCTTTCAATGCCAATTGAAAATCACCCGATGGCTCAATAGGTTCCGTTAAAAAGATTTCGATTTTAGCTCCTGTGTGTTTGAAGAAAAAAAGCCTGGCAGCTATCACTTTGGTATTGTTAAACACCAGCAAACTGTCTTTTGGCACTAACTCCACAACATCTTTGAAAGTATGATGAGATATTTTTCCGTCTTCATACTTCAGCAGTTTGGACATATCTCTCTCAGCCAATGGATACCTGGCTATTTTATTTTCAGGCAATTCGTAAAGGTAGTTTTCTAAAGAGGTCATTTTATTGTGTTGCAATCCAAATCACGAAGCTTGAACTATTTCGCCAATTTTGCAATAAATAGGAGTTGATTTATAGCACCCCATAAAATTTGTTGATGATATTCCCTACAGCTTTGTGCATTCATGGCAATATATTAATTTCGACCTTATGTCATTACAACTGAGATTCGCTCCATACACCCTTGATTTCAACTTTGCTGCCGGCACATCCAGAGGGGT
Organism: Reichenbachiella sp. MALMAid0571; assembly: GCF_040151475.1. Classification (NCBI taxonomy): domain Bacteria; kingdom Pseudomonadati; phylum Bacteroidota; class Cytophagia; order Cytophagales; family Reichenbachiellaceae; genus Reichenbachiella; species Reichenbachiella sp. MALMAid0571. Next base: position 8,846 of record NZ_JBDKWG010000075.1, read on the forward strand.
ATTTCACCACAAAAAAGTATGGTTTATTAAACTCTATGAAGAAAATGACAAGTCAATATTCGGCCTGGGAGAGGTTGCCCCTATTGAGCGACTAAGTGTGGACTACAATGCCTCTTTCGAAGAAGAGTTGAATAAGTTGTCAGCCATAGTCAGAAGATCGACTTTACCAAAAAACACCGAAGAAGTGTACAAGCTTGTCGCTACACTTGTTCCCAAGGAGTTGCCTTCCATTCGCTTTGCTTTAGAAACTGCATTCCTGGATTTGGTCAATGGCGGTGTAAGAGAAATCTTCCAAAACGAATTTTACAAAAAGCAGAAAAAAATACCAATCAATGGACTGGTGTGGATGGGAGATGAAGCTTTTATGAAAGAGCAGATAGACACGAAACTGGCTGCAGGGTTTTCATGTCTAAAAATGAAAATAGGTGCAATTGATTTTGACAAAGAACGTGATCTGTTGCGGTATATCCGCAAGAAATATCCGAAGGAAAAACTCACTCTGAGGGTAGATGCCAATGGAGCATTCCCAACAGAGGAATGTATGCTCAAGCTCAAAGCACTGGAGGAATTTGATTTGCATTCCATAGAGCAACCTATCATGCCAAGGCAGCCGGAAGCCATGTATTTGTTGTGTTTAAAATCCAAAATACCTATTGCGCTGGACGAAGAACTCATTGGCATCAATGGCCGTCAAAATAAAATAGACTTACTGAAAGAGATCAAACCAGCATACATCATCTTGAAACCCGGACTGATTGGAGGCTTTCAATCGGCTGCTGAGTGGATAGAAATTGCCGAAAGTCTGAATATTGGTTGGTGGATTACTTCCGCCTTGGAATCAAATATCGGGCTCAATGCCATTTGCCAATTTACTGCCCAATACCCTACCACCATGCATCAAGGACTAGGCACAGGACAACTCTACGAAAACAATATCCCTTCTCCATTGACCATAAAAGGAGACAATGTTTTTTACAGCCACGATGGCAACTGGGATTTTACAAGGGTGGAGTTTTAAGTGTTGGTTTTGTGTTTTGGTTTTTAGATACAAGAAGAACTTTGACGTATGATAGACATATATTGTTAACAAACATATCTACTTAATTTTAGCTAAGTCAAAACCTTCCAGAGATACAATTTTCCATGTAGAACCAATTTTTTTAACCTTGAAGTTATACCTGAATTCATTCCAATAAGATGAGTAATTTTCAATACCGCCCCATTTCCAAATGTAGTTATTGTTGCTAATGTGTTCAACTTCAACCAAGTTCCATGGAACTGGTGAATTATAAGGAACGTCCTGACAATTACACCAAGGGTTGCCTCCGCCTGACATGGTGAATGGAGGATAATAGCCAACATGCCATGATCCTGATTCAAATGAATTTTCCTTTAATTTTTTGTCAATAGCCAGTATTATTTGATCGTAGGTGTGTATAAATTCCGACCCGAAATAATTCGAATTTTCAAGCTTCTTAATATTCTGTTGATGTTTGTTAAGATCAATACCAATATACAAGCTATCTTTTTGATCCTTAATCACTGGCATGAGATCTAATGTGTTCTCTGAATTTACCCAATTCAGCATTTTTCTTACTAAATCTTCAATTTCTTGATTATTCTGTAAGTTTAGTATTGAAATATTTGAGAAGTTTCTATCTTCCACATTATCAAAAAGTAGTTCTTGAACATGTTCGTTAGCTAGAGGTTCCGATATAGTTGCGCCATGCATTGAACCAAATAATTTAAGTGCTCCAATCATCAATATTACACCACCAATGAGTCCGAAAAATATTACTAGAATCAAGTTCTTCATTCCTAAATATGCATATCAACTAACAAATACACCTCACCTCCCCAATTCACAGGCACAACCCGTGTGAGAATGTCCATGCCAGTCGAAAGCGGGTGCATACGCTTCTTGTTCCCAATAGAACTTTCCTCTTTCTTTAGAATAGTTTCCAACTTCATTCATGTTTTCTGCATCGTACAATCGCCCATTGATCATGGTGTATTTTACAGAATTGGAGTTTTGAATATCCTCCAAAGGATTTTTATCCAACACTATCAAATCCGCCAGTTTTCCAACTTCTATCGAGCCTATTTGATCATCCATGCCCAGGTAGTTGGCGCCATTCAGGGTAGCAGCTCTCAGGGCTTCCATATTGGTCATTCCTCCCTGAGCGAGCATCCACAGTTCCCAATGTGCACCCATCCCTTGCAGCTGACCATGAGCTCCCAAGTTGACTTTCACTCCTGCATCTGTCAATCGCTTGCAGCTTTCAGACACCAAAATATGCCCATTGTCATATTCCTTCATTGGTGCCATGGTCCTGTGTCTGGAGCGGGAATCGATCTCATCTCTAGGTGTAAACTTCAGGAGCTTTTCATTTTCCCATACATTGGTCGTTTGGTACCAGTAGTATTCTCCATTCAACCCACCATAGTTCACAATCAAAGTCGGCGTGTAACCAGATTGGCTTCCCGCCCAAAGTTGAACCACATCGTCGTGCAAAGTAGCAATAGGCAGGTTGTGTTCAATGCCAGTATGCCCATCCAAAATCATCGATAGATTGTGGTAAAAAGTAGAGCCTCCTTCAGGAACTACTTCTATGTTGAGTTCAGAAGCCGCTTTGATCACTTGCTGGCGTTGGTCACGGCGGGGTTGGTTGTAACTTTTTACAGAAAAAGCACCAAATGCTTTCGTCCGCCTGATGGCCGATCGGGCATCATCCAGGTTGTTCACCACCGCTTTAAAATCGCCATCGGCTCCATACAGAATCACTCCTGTAGAGAAAATCCTCGGACCAATCATGCTTCCTGTTTTCACCATTTCTGACTGAGAAAACACCATTTCAGTGTTGGAGGAAGGATCATGCGTGGTGGTCACCCCAAAAGCAAGGTTGGTATAATATTGCCAATGTTTTTGTGGACTCAATCCGTAACGAAATTGCCCAAGGTGCGCATGTACATCCACCAAACCGGGCATGATCGTTTTGCCTTTTGCATCTATGACCTTAGCCCCATCAGGAATACTGACAGAAGCACCCCCTCCTACTGCCAGAATCTTATTTCCCTCTATCACTATTGTTCCGTTTTCAATCACTTCATCTCCATTCATGGTGATGATCCTTGCTCCTGTAAAAGCTATTTTTCCCTCGGGTTTGTCTGAGGCTAAAATCAAATCAATTTTAACTCCCGTGGTGTCAATGGCAGGAATACTGTCCGGTGCTCCTTCCATAAACAAAAAGCGTTGGCTTATATCTTCTTTAAAATATTCATCACCCAACGTCCAACTCAATTGCTGGCTGTCGGCAGACCACTGCAAACTGATCCCGGCATCTCTGGCTACCTGAGCTACGGGCACATTTTTGGCCGAACCATCCAACTCCAAAGCCTGACCTGTCATTGGCATAGCAGCGATATATACTTTGTAAAGATTGGTAAAAGCCACCCAATGGTCGTCAGGACTTGGAATAATGCGTTGGGCATATTTAGACTTCACAATCTCTCTGGCTTCTTTTCCTTGTAAATTGACAGATTTCAAAGTCTTCGTCAATGAGCCAAACAAATAGCCGCCCGTTTGGTAGTAAATCCTACTCGCATCTTTATTGAATTGAGGAAAAATACCTTCTTTGGTCACCAACTTAGATTCGGAAGAATAACCCGTCTTTTTATTGAAATTTACTTTCATTAGATAAATTCCGGGCTCTTTTGTAAAGGAAAATCCCTGATGGCTGTTGCCAGATTCTTTTCTATAGACGATGGTATTGTTGTCCAAAGGAGAAAATGTGGGTTCTCGATATATGCCCTTGTCGGAAGTCAGCTTTACTGGCTTGCTCTTCGGATTTTGCCATTCTAATCTGTGAATGGCTCCCATATTTTCGTCACTCCAGGTAACATACACAAGGTATTTTCCATCTTGGGAAAAAGAAGGTTCAGATTCCAAATCCTTACCTGACGTCAACCTCGATGGCTTGCCATTGGGTAACGATTTTTTCCAAAGAAAACCAGCAGCATTGAAGACCAATGTTTTACCATCAGGGGAAGTCACCGCCTGCCTGATCGCTTTGGCTGTAAATTCATCGGGAGCAGCATTATTTTTAAATTTCAGTGCATTCACTATTTTATGTTTTGCACTCGCTTTGAATGGAATCACCTCAGCATTCAATAAAGTCACATCTATTTTTCTGATTTTCCCCTCAGCCCAAATCACTATGTGCCGATCATCGGGCGTCCAATTATATCCAGTATAAGGGCCAAATATCGCCCATGCTTCCTGCTGGTCTTTGCTTAACTGATCGTAAATCGGCCATTCTTTACCTGACTTCAGGTCATGCAAATACAATACTGACTTTTCTCTTACCCTTTTTACAAACGCCAATAACTTTCCATTGTGAGAAATAACAGGACGGATGGCTCCTCCTGACCCACCAGTCACTCTTTCTATTTTTCCATCTTCCAGATTGTAACGGTTGATCACATAAATCTGACTGTTGGGGTCTTTGTTGTACTGGAAATATCCTCCCGGATAGACATCCTCACTGTAGTACACATATTTGCCGTCAGGAGAAGCCCAAGGCTCACCAACGTCTTGTTGTTCGTTTTTCTTTTTGGTCAACTGAATGCCATTACCTCCCGAAATATGATACATCCAGATCTCACCTGCACCAAGTGATCGTTCGGAGCTGAAATGCTTTTTACAAATAATGTAATTGCCATCTACAGACCAAACGGCATTGTTTACCAATCTAAAATTCTCTTTGGTGATTTGCTTGGCATCAGAACCATCCGTATTCATTACCCAAATATTATCCCCACCTCCCGCATCACTGGTAAACGAAATCTGTTTGCCGTCAGGGCTAAACCTTGGCTGCACCTCAAACGCATGGCCTCCTCTGATCAGCGTAGCATCTCCACCTGATATTGGCATGGTGTAGATATCTCCAAGCATATCAAAAACAACCAAATTACCATCAGGGCTTACATCCAGACTCATCCAGGTACCTTCATCAGTAGTAATGGTCAATTCCTTGTATGGCAAAGCCGGTTCGGATACTTCCCATTTCTTATCTTCTTTTTCCTGAGAAAAAACTGGAACACAAATAAGTAGGATCAGTAAGGTTGAGATCGTATGCTTCATAATTTATCTTTAAAATTAATGCTCGAAGATAGGCCAGTATTTAAGGATGTAAAAAACTTTATTGGCGGATGGTATTTAAAACCAATGTACGGCGAATTGTTGATTTGATTGTAGCATCGTGTTTACGTTGTAAAAAGACAAAATATATTTAGCCCTACTTAACCTCTCTCCCGTTTTGTGCCTGCCTGGATCGGTAGGCAGATCTCCACAAAAGAGAATCATATTTGAGAATGTTTGTGGGGACACCTGCCAGGCAGACATGGCAAACATTGGCGTAACTATAATACATAAGAACACTTATAGAACCGTCATCACGAGGAGGCACGACGAAGTGATCTCAATTTCAATAGTGATTGACGAAATGGAGGATTTTCTAATACAACACTTTATGGCTGCTTAGATCGCTTGGGGTAAGTTAAGTCTGTCGATACCAATGCCCGATCCTGTAGGCATCATTATTTTACCGTCAATAAATTGAGGTCCTGCAGCAATGTCATTGGTAATTAACATCGTTCCATCCATATCTACAAAATCAAGAAAAGGGCGCAATTGCCCGATAGAGGCCATTCCAACAGAGGACTCAGTCATACAACCCACCATCACTTTCAATCCTAAAGATTTAGCCTCTTTTATCATTCTCAATGCCGGAGTAAAACCTCCGCATTTCATGAGCTTGATGTTGACTCCATGAAAATGACCTGCACATTTTTTAACATCAGTCTCATCAATTATACTTTCATCAGCAATAATTGGTAAAGGACTGTTTTCGAATACTTGCTTCATACCTTCCCAGTTGTCAGCCGCTAAAGGCTGCTCGATAAATTCAACTCCTAAATACTGCATTTCCTCTGCATTCTTCAAGGTTTCGAGGGAAGTCCAACCACAGTTGGCATCTACTCTGAATATCGATGAAGTTAGTTTTCTTAGCTCTTTAACAATCTTCAGGTCTTCCTTGGTGCCAAGCTTTATTTTGTAGAGAGGCCAGGGAAACTCCTGAAGTTTTTCAGCCATCTTTTCAATAGTATCAATGCCAATGGTATAATTAGTATTAGGAGCATTTCTTTGACTTACACCCCACAAATCAATAAGCGACTTCTTTTTTGATTTGGCATACAGGTCATGTATGGCCACATCCAAAGCTGAAAGCGCAAATGAATTGGATACCAATAGTTTACTCGATTTTTCCCAGAACTCCTCAGGAGCCTCAAAATTGTAAGCCTCAATTGAGGCTCTATTTTGTTCCAGCAACACCATCATTCCTTCGATGGAATAATTATAATAATTACTCGCTGATGCTTCTCCGAATCCCGAAATATTTTCATGTTTCAGCTCTACTATCAAAGCTTTTTGGACAGATCGGGAATCGTGCGCTATTTTAAAATGATGTTTGAGCCTGAGCGTAATGGGGTGTAAAATAAGTTGCATATACTCATTGGGGTTTGTTCGGTTGAGACGAAAGGTTGTTGACCTACACCATTCATATCAGATTCCATGAGCAAGTTCGCATTTCTTATGGAAAAGTTAATAATATTCAACGGGTAAAGAATGATTGTCAAGGAACTACATCAGTGCTTTACGATTTTGAGATTTACTAAGCAAACAAAGTTGTTTACGATGCAAGCATCTGAAAATTAAATCACTTGTGAAAATGCATACACCGCCGTGCGTTTAAGAAGGAGAAGTATATAAAGTCATTTCGCTATAATTATTTCTATTTCCCATAATAAACAAAAGGAGACCAATAGTATGGATTTTTGTATTGCTCTCCATGAATTCCATTTATAAATTGTCTTTTCATTTCTGCGCTGGCTTCCTTGTAGTTTTTACCTGCATTTACTTCTTTGTAAAGCCCCGTCATAAACTTCATAGTGGATTCATCTGCTACTTGCCAAAGAGACACAGAAAGACCATTGGCTCCAGCCACAAGAAATGATTGGGTAAGTCCAACTACCCCTTCGCCACCATAGATTTTACCTAATCCTGTCTCGCAAGCTGATAAATTCACAAAATCGGCTTTAATTTTCAACCCTTCTATTTCCTGCATAGTCAGATAACCATCTTCTTTAGTATTTCCGGACTGTGAAAGTACAAGTGCCGATAGCTCCGGAATCTCAGGCACCACTACACCATGAGTAGCAAAGTGGATCACCTTATAGTCATCCAATTGACCGGAAAGTGACATATCGGATATTTTTGCCTCACTGGCTGAAGAGCCTGTGAGTACTACAGAACCCGGTATGCTTGCTTTAATGGTATTTACTTCTTTCAATGTTCCAGGCAAATCCCCCCAGCTTCCAATTCCCAACTTTTGGTACGCACCACGGGTAAATGTTTTGTTGTTATTCTTCAATTCTGATTGCAACTGATTAAGTTCATCCTCCGAATTGACAGTACCTGTTGTAGCTCCTGTTCCCTGATATATAGCTCCGCCAAAGGCAAGCATTGGCTTACGGCTGGCTGGGTAATTTCGACCCTGAATCAGTGACCACACTGTAGCAGATTGGGTGTATTGAATAGTATATTTCTCTATTAAATACTTTCCATTCTGATCTATCAGTGTTTCAAAAGGCAGATAGCTCAATATTCCTTCAGGGATGATAACCAATTCTTTTTTTCCGACAACATTGCTCTCTATGGGAGCAATAAGGTATTGATACAAACCCTGAGCGATTTCCTTTATTACAGCTCCATCAGCATTTCCATTGCCCTGATTGATGAGCAACGTTCTGTAATAATTGATCAGGTTTTCAAATTTTTCATAATTAAACATTGCCTGATCTTGCGCAACTACCACATCCTGTTTTTTACTTGGTTTAAATCCACGCTGGTTGTTCTGTGTTGTCAGCGCAACAGCTTCATATTTAGAGAGCAATGATTTGAAATTTTGATCAAAAGAAGATGTGCTGCTGTCATCCATTCTCGGAAAGTAGCCGTAAGTATTGGAATTGGTAATGGTAATAAAAGTCGGAATACCGTGACCAGTATTCATATAACTGATCATGGCCGTATTAGAAGGCAATTTACTACTTATCAGACTAGTGGTAGCCGCAACCGGATTCGTACCGACAGACAGTTTGCTCACCAATACATTTGCTTTTACTTTTTCGAAGGTATTAAAAGCTTCCTTATATTGTTTATTAGCCGCATAAGTAGCCGCCAATACCTCGTATAGTTTAATGCTTGTAGAAAGCTGTATAACGCTTGTTTTGTTGCCACTTGTCCTGATTGACTCGAAAAAACCTACTCCCTTTTCACCATATTTTATTGCTTCAGTAATGTTATTCTTTTTGGCGTACATCCCTGCAAGGTGATAGTACACTTCGCTTAATTCCAACGAAAGTTTCAGTTTGGAATATATAGTTTCAGCCTCTTTGAGATATTGTTCGGCTTTGTAAGTATTATCAAATCGCTCGTAATTTAGCTGTCCCAGGATCATAAGATCTCCGGCAGCTTCTCTCGCCAACCCATATTTCTTATAAAGTGTTAGTGATTTTTCAAAGTATGTTCTTGCCTCATTGGTCTTTTTCAAATCTTTATAAACCATTCCCAGATTATGCCATCCGGCAGCCATATCCATTACCGAGCCTACCTCTTCAGCAATTTTTACACTTTCTTTAAGCTCCTGCTCTGCCAACGTCAACTTCCTAAGCCCCAGATAAGTAGATCCAATGCTACCTAACCTTTGCGAGATTTTAAATTTGTCATTATTTTTTCTATCCAGAGCAAGAGCCTTTTCATAATTTGGCAAGGCAGATGCATAATCACCGATCGCATAGTACCGATGACCTAAAGAACTATAAAATGCAGATAACGATGCGTGTTTGTATTTTTCTCCCAAAGCTACTGCCTGTTTGGCCATCTCAATGGCTGTCTCATACTGCCCAAGATTTTCATAAGTCGATGAGATGTTGTTGTAGGTAATAGACAGACCAGATTCTTCCCCGGTCTCTTTTCCCAATTTTATAGATTGATTGTAGTACTTTAGAGACTGCTCATAATCTCCCATGTTGTTATACACTTCTCCGAGATTTGAGGCTATTATGGTAAGCCAGGCTTTATATTCCATTTTTTGAAATATGTCATTTGCCTTTGCATAAAACACTGCGGCTCGCTTATTGTCATGATTATTTTTAAAAAAGAGTCCACCGGAGTTTGCATTTTCTCCTGCCACTGAGTCAGCTAAATGCCCTTTTTCTATATATTCAAGTATTCTGTTGTAGGTTGCTTTTGCCTCGTCCTTTTTATCCAACCTTTTATAAATACTGGCTTCATATCCTGCAAACTGCATGGCCATTTGGTAATTTGGTGGAATAATAGTCAGTGCCAAATCAGAGGCCTTTTTATTTATCTGAGCGGCTGCTATGTCTTCCTTCTTATCTAAATGTTCAATAGCTTGTTGATCATACTTCTGAATCTGGATGTATATGTCACCAGCTTTTGTCCATTCATTTTTAAGAAAACTCATCAATTGATACGTATCTGACAATAGACCTTTTGCAATCATTTTATCCAGGCTTTCAATTAGGGCATTATAATCTGCCACAGAAGGAATCATCTCTACAGTCTTCAACATATATTCCTTAGCCTTGAGTATATCCTTTTCCCACCAGTGATAACAAGCCCTGTTAATCCAGACTTGCCACATGGTGAATTTGCCCAACTCAAAAGACTTCATCACGTACTCTTTGGATTCACCAAAGCGATTAGCATGCATTAGGTAAGCTGTAACATTGATATACCCTGACGGATCGTCCGGATAATATTCTACCAACTTTTTGGAATCAGCAATGGCTAAATCATATTTCTCCAGTTCGCCATAACATGATCCGCGATACAAGTACCCGTAGTAACTCTTAGGATAGGTTTTGATAACATCTGTTAACACGGCGATCGCCTGATCCTTGTCCCCATTTTGATAATGACCTATGGCAACATTCAAGTCTTTTATTTCCGCATCGCTTTGAGCAAATGCACCTGACACAATGAAAGGTAAAGCAGTAAATACAATGAAAATGCGTCGAATGAATATTTGATTGAGTAACATATTATAAAGGTTTTGGTTGGTAAACCAAAAGAGGAATATTATACTCAATAATACTATACCTGCCAGTACGGATATTTTGTTACCACACTACAAAGTCAAATTCCAGATTCTCTCTCCTGCTCGTCGGATGCTGTTTGCCATTAGTCAGTTCAGACACCCGATCAAAAACATAGTCTTTAAGTTCTGAGACCTGAACTGAACCATCTTTATCTTTGTCACATTTTTTACCCTCTAAACCTTCGAGAATTGAATAAGTAAACACCCCATTTTTCCAAGCATCAGACTCCAAGGCAAACTCAGCACCTGAGGCTGAAGAAATGACTACCGCTCCGGTTCCCTTTCTCAGGTCAGCAAAAAGCTCCTGCATGAGCTGGAACGAGTTTTCCAATCCCAAAGAATTGGATTTTGACACAATCGTTTTGAAA
>NZ_JBDKWG010000076.1:0-26610 GCF_040151475.1 Reichenbachiella sp. MALMAid0571
GTCCATACAATGTGATAATCACATCGATATAGAACATGACTCAACTTTTTGAAATTACTCATCACTCAAAGTTAAGGGTTTCAGGCATAGCCTAATGTACATAACCACCTTCAAAGAAGGTGGATTTTAAGTTATATTAAAGCAATTATATTTTCCACCATTTAGCTATGGTGTTGGACTTCCATAATGCGTAAAGCCCAACAGGGAAGAATAAAATTAGCAGGATGTTGGTCAAGACTTTGTTGTCATACCATTTGGTTTTGTTTTGTTTTGTTCCATTTCAATTTAGATTTGGTTAGCGGATCGTTCAAAGTTATGGAATTGCCCATAATATTCAAGCAAAGCACACTATGCACTTTATCTACCCCTCAAATTAACTCAATAATCGAATTAATCCTACTGGAAAAGAAAAATCATCCTCAGATTATGCATTGTCCTTTTTATGTCATTATATTTCAAATAAAAAAAGCATGACCCAAATCACCTGGAGCGATTTTGAGAAAGTGGATTTCCGGATCGGAACTATCATCAAGGCTGAGGCATACCCTGAAGCCCGCAAGCCAGCCTATAAGCTGGAAATAGATCTGGGAACTGAACTAGGCGTAAAAAAATCAAGTGCCCAAATTACTGTGCTTTATACTCCGGAAGAACTTATTGGCAAAAGGGTGATGTGCGTTGTGAATTTTCCTCCCAAGCAAATTGGCAAGTTCATTTCAGAAGTGCTCGTTACGGGCTTTCCCGATGCGGATGGTTCGGTAGCACTGGCTACTGTCGATAAAGACGTACCAAATGGTGCCAGACTTTTTTAGACGATGACTGATAAGCTTGACATACGATTGCTCACCCCGGCAGATTTTCCCCAAATGTACCGAACGTTTGTGGATGCATTTTCCCAATACAGTGTGAAAATGGAACTTTCCAAAGAGGCATTTCTGGAACGAATGGAAGGGAAAATTAATATTTCGTATGCCCACTCAGTCGGTGTATTTCATGGCGAGAAGCTGGTTGGCTTTATTTTCAACAGCATCAACCACTACGAAGGGCAAAAGACAGCCTACAATGGTGGCACTGGCATAATCCATGATTATTGGGGAAGGGGGCTGACTGCTAAAATGTATGAATTTGTTTTTCCGATATTGAAAAATGATGGCATCAAAAGGTGCGTACTGGAAGTAATCACCACGAACGACAGAGCCATAAAAGCATATCACAAAACAGGGTTTACCCAGTCCAAACACTATAAGTGTTTTATGCTCAAAAATGGTCTTTCCCATAAAAAAGCATACTTGTCAATTAAACTCAAAACATCAAATCCTGAAAATCTATCAGCCTATCAGCCATTTGCCACAGCAAACCCTTCGATGCTCGACTCTTACGAGCAGTTGCCATTCAACCTGAAAAATGAAACCTGTTTTGAAGCATTGCACCACAATGAGGTGATCGGCTACCTCATTTTTCAGCACAAAACCGGACGTATCAGCCAGATGGCAGTAAAACCTGAATATCGCAAAAAAGGAATTGGTACTAACCTGCTCCGGGAAGCATACAACCTGTCACAAAACAAATCTCTTACAGTATTAAACATAGAAAAGCAGGAAACTGAAATGATTTATTTTTTCGAAACCAACGGTTTTGTCAACGAATTGGATCAGTTTGAAATGGAATTGAGGTTGGGAGATTGATTAATCTGGAAATTGATTAAGGAATACTGTCCTTCCTTTCATAAGCTCCATAGTCGGGCTTATCGTCTCTTGGCGTACCGAGAATATCAAAAGTTATGCCTATGTCATCCCCTTTGTCTCTGGCATTTCCTAATGAATCAATCTGATAGTCGAAAAGGAAGAGGTCGTGAAAACCCGGGAAGTTATTGTCAGTGCTAATCGTATTGCCAATTTCTTCGTATCCGAAATCTGTGGTTCTGATGATATTATCATGAAGTTCCAAAACAACCTGCTGCTGACCAGAAGCACTTATAATCAACTCATCATCTTCATTGCCCCATAAAACAGAATTTACAATTTTCAGGTTTAAATCAGCTGTGAGAAGTGAATTGTCGCCCGCTACTATGTTGTCAGCAAACTGAAAAGAAGACCCCTCACGAAAAAAAGAGGTCGGTTCATTGACAAAAGTACAATGCTCATAGACGTAATTACCACCCAAAAAATTACCTATTACATATTCATTGCAATTATACACCACAGTATTGTAAGCCCTGATGTCGGAAGTAAACGCTTCTATGCCTGCTACCGACATGTGCTCAATTATGGTATTGCCAATTTCAAGATCATAGTCAGTATCATCATCCGGAGTGCCAACCCTCAATCCCCTGATCCCATTGCTGATGATGGCATGTTCTATTTTATTGTCAAAACTGCCCTCAAGGTAATAGATACCATCCCACTGTCCGGGAGATATAGTAAACTTAGGATCAAGTCTTGTATTTCTTACGATTACTTTATTTTCAAGCTCTCCATTCAACCTAAGCGATCCTTTCACAAAAAGGGAGGCATCATTATCTATATAGATCCGTGTCCCTGCCTCCACGTCCAAAGTACACAGGGTATCCACCAGTGCAAAATTATAAATCACATAAGGCCTGTTTGCCGTCCAGGTAGCATTGCAGTCAATGATTTCACCATTAATAAATGTAGCGTCCTGCCCCCATGTCACCAGCTTGACATGCTCGGAGTTTCCGTTGGACTCGAACACAATAGAGTCTTTTACCAGATAAGGCAAGTCCTCATCCTGAGGATCAATTTGCACTTTGATCAGGATAAGCATACTGTCCTTCCCCAATATCACTTCATTACTGAAATTATTTTGCTCTTCGCCATTCACTATGATGGTATAGTCAGAATTGCTTCCTTTCCCCAGTTGAATACTGGACAGGTTTACCGCATTTTTGTTTGGGTTAAAAACCTTAAGTCTCTTCGTAATGCTACCGACGCTGCTAAATAATGTATCGAAAATCACCGTATCTGTCGAAAAACTAAGCCGGGCATTTTTGTCCGTGGTAAGTTCCTCCTCCACAGGGCTACAGGCATATACCAATAGTACTATTGAAAACAACAAAGGGAAAAGATGACGAAGATTCAAATGGATGGTTTTGAATGGCATATTATTTTTCTCCTGCTAATTCTATACTTTTCGAAATGAGCTTAGGGCTAAGCCACGTTCCTTTTACAGAGAGTTCCATAAGCATCTCTTTAATTGAAGAAATTATGTTCAACTGTTTCGCTTTTAGAAGCACTCCTACCGTTCCCGTTAACTTCAAATCAAGCTGTTTTGCATATCTCCTTCCCATTATTTCATCCAATATCACCAAATCTGCTTGCTTTTCTTTGGCCAAAATGAGTACTTCAGATTCCCCAGCACCCAAATCAAAAAACAAAGTTCCGAAATCTTTATTTGAAACAGCTTCAGGAATTATAATTTGTTGATAAAGCTCTTTTAAAATCCATAATTTATCAATTTTTAGTAGAGACAGAATCGGGATTGTGTTTGATATTACTTTAAGCATTATCAAAATCAGATTCTAATTCGTTGGTAACACTTTCATTTATATACGATACACTGTATTTTGACAGTAGATCAAGAAATTCCAGCCTGGAAATATTTAAAAGAGTTGAAGCCATTCCAGAAGATATCTTACCCAATTCATATAACTTGATCAGTGAGATCGTTTTCATCTCATGCTCAAATTCGGATTGTTCCATTTTAAGAGAAAAAGCCAGAGATTCAGGATAACTTATTGCTATTTGCTTTTCCATTTTTCACACGTTTATGATACAAATTCACCTTTCAAAATTAGGATATGATTAAAAACTTTTCAATGAGTCTTACGAAGGTACACACGTATTATTTAATCTTATACCATCAATCCTGTCCTTCCGAAAGTTTCTCTGCATTTTCGGCAATCCTCAATTGTTCAATGAAATCACCAATTTCTCCGTCCATTACAGTGGGCAGGTTGTGCTGAGAGTAGCCAATCCTATGGTCGGTCACCCTTCCTTGAGGATAATTGTAGGTACGAATCTTGTCCGACCTGTCGCCACTGCCCACCATTGATTTTCTCTGCGCACCCACCGCATCGTTGTGCTTTTTTAGCTCTATCTCGTATATCCTTGAGCGCAATACCTTGAGGGCTTTATCCAGATTTTTCAGCTGACTCTTTTCATCCTGGCAAGACACCACCAAACCTGTAGGAATGTGTGTCAAGCGTATGGCAGAGTAAGTAGTATTCACCGACTGACCTCCCGGGCCACTAGAGCAAAATGTATCCTTACGTACGTCATTCATATCAATCTGCACATCCACCTCTTCCATCTCGGGCAGCACCGCCACGGTAGCAGCGGAGGTATGTACCCGTCCCTGAGTCTCTGTAGTCGGAACACGCTGCACCCGATGCACACCGGATTCAAACTTCATCTTGCCATAAACATCCTCTCCGGATACCATGCTTACTATTTCCTTATAGCCGCCGGAAGTACCCTCCGTCAGATCCATCACATTCAATTTCCATCCTTGTTTTTCCGCAAAGCGCTGATACATTCTGAATAAATCCCCTGCAAATATGGCTGCTTCATCACCACCCGTTCCTGCGCGGATTTCGAGTATAGAGTTCTTGCTGTCATTGGGATCTTTTGGAATCAACATTTTCTTCAATAACTCTTCCATTTCCTCCTGCTTCTCTTCCAGTTCTTCCAACTCCATTTTCGCCATTTCACGAAACTCAGGGTCTTTTTCTGTACTGAGTATTTCTTTTGAGCTATCGATATTCTCCAATACCATAGCATATTTATCGTACATTTCTACGATCTTTTCAAGATCCTTATACTCCTTACTCAACTTCGAATACTTATTCATATCCGACATGGCATCCGGCTGAACGATCAGTTGACCTACTTCCTCAAACCTGTGCTTTATTTCCTCCAGTTTATCTATCATGTCCTTTTACTTAAGTACCACAAAACTAATTAATTGACACAACATCATAAATATGAAATTTAATAATATCAGGAGCAATTGCTCCCTGCACATCACTTTATACCCTCGGGCTGTCCTCTATATTTTTTCTTCCCATCCGTACTTTACTGTCATATATACCTTGCAAAAGGAAGAAAAGGATGCCGCTTCCATCCCGGCTATAAACAGGCTTTAGTGCTTTTCTCTGAGTATAAAATATTAAATTAGCAATCAAAATCAATGCCTTCATATTATGAGCACTTCTACCATATGCCTGTCATTTACCTTCATTTTTTTTATTTGCTTATTTGCCTGCAACAATTCCAACACCAGCCAGGACAGCAGCAGGATAAAGGAAATCATGAAAACACATGAAATCAAAAAAATATCTGATGTAGATATACTGAATAAAGCACTGGAAATTGGAAATGAAATAGCTCAATCCAGTCAGGGTGCTCTATCACAAAAACTGATGCAATCCATGAAAAAAGATGGAATTGCAGAAAGTATTAAATTTTGTCATGTAGCAGCCTCTCCCCTCACCGACTCCCTGAGCACAATATACAAAGCGACCATAAAAAGAACCTCCAACAAATTACGAAACCCTAGCAACCAGCCAGATGCCATCGAAACACAACTGTTGGATGCTTACCAGTACTCTTTTGACAACAAGCTGGAACTAAAGGAATCAGTGCAGGTAGTGAACAATGAAAAAAGTGTCCTTTATACCAAACCCATTATGATCAATAACCCGACTTGCTTGAACTGCCACGGAGAACCGGGGAAAAACCTGCTGAACGAAAACAATTTATTACTTAAATCACTGTACCCTTCCGACAGTGCCACCGGCTATAAGCTCAATGACTTTAGAGGAATGTGGAGTATAACGATCGACAAGAAGGAAATAATAAATGCTCTGTAAGAAAGAGTCTCTGCAAGTTGAAAAGCAGGATCGTCTTTCATATCTACACTTCACCAATTGAAGTAAGATAAAATACCTCATTGTCTTTTTTATTCTGAAGTAATTTTCTTAAAATTGTAATTAGGGCAAAAGCCCTAATTTTACAAATCACATGAAAACAAAAGACAGAATCGTAGGGACTGCCATACAGTTGTATAATGAAAATGGATTTTCTAATATAACCAGCAGGCACATTGCCAGGAAAATTAAAATCAGTCATGGCAATTTAGAATACCATTTTCCGAATAAAGAGTCTTTACTTTTTGCCATATACGAGCAGATGAGGGAAGAAATATCCTCTTTCTACACAGGTCAGGATAAAGAAGTGTCCAACCCTGTAGAACATCTTCACAAACTGCTCGTGCGATTAGAAGAGTTTCAATGGAAATACAAATTTTTCAATCTTGATGTTTTAGAAATATCAAGAAACTACGAGAAAGTAAATCTATTATTGAAAGATACACTCCAGATTAGGAAGACCCAAATGTCGGGCTTGTTTCAACGTTTTATCAATGAGCAATATATGAAACCTGAGCCGGTAGCAGGGTATTATTACAGGGTTCAGCACACCATAAGGATACTCATCACTTTCTGGAATTCTCAGGAAGTCGTACTTTCCAATTTTGATTTTAACCAAAGGGGAGAAATGGTCAGACATATCTGGGATTTGTTGCTTCCCCACTTTACAGAAAAAGGAATTAAGGAATATGAAGCTGTGAATCAGAAATTTCCTCTCCCTGAACTAAATCAAGCAATATGAAAGCAATATCTATAATTGACCTAACGGTAATCGTTGCTTATATCGCTGGCATTTTAATTGTTGGGATACTTGTAGTACGCAAAAAGACCCTCAACACCGACAGCTATTTTTTAGCCAACCGTTCTTTGAAGTGGCCTGTTATCGGAGCAGCTCTTTTTGCATCCAATATTTCCACTGTACATTTGGTTGGCTTAGCTGCTTCTGGATTTAGAGACGGACTGGTTTGGGGCAATTTTGAATGGATGGCCGTACTTACATTAATTATTCTGGGATTAATTTTCTCTCCTTTTTACTACAAAAATAAGATAGCTACCCTGCCCGAGTTTTTGGAAATACGTTATAATGGCATCACACGTACCTGCCTTGCATTTCTTGCATTATTAGGGGCACTTTTTATGCATATAGGAGTGAGCCTATACGCTGGAGCTGTTGTATTTGAGCACTTTTTTGGAATAGATGTATATGTCTCTATTCTACTTATTTCATTTATTACAGCCCTATATACAGTAATCGGAGGCTTGCAATCTGTGGTAGTTACAGAGACTATCCAAACAGTGATATTGATAGGAGGTGCATTCGTTCTAACGGCTTATGGTTTTATGGCATTACCCGAGCATGGAATCAACAGTTGGGTTGAATTGAAAGCTGCTGCCAAACCTGAACAGCTCAGTATTGTGCCTTCAGCTCAAAATACTTCGGGGCTCACCTGGCAGGCAATCTTGCTCGGATATCCGGTGCTTGGCATTTGGTATTGGTGTGCGGATCAAACCATAGTACAACGGGTGTTAGGTGCTCAAACACTTAAAGATGCCAAAATAGGCCCCTTGTTTGCTGCAGCCATCAAGATTTTACCTGTTTTTATTTTTGTCTTTCCAGGGGTGCTGGGCTATGTGTTGTTCAAAGACATTATCACTGATGCCAACGATACTTTCCCGATGCTTATTACCCAACTGTTGCCTACAGGACTCAAAGGACTTATGGCAGCCGCTTTACTTGCAGCACTAATGAGTACCATTGCTGCCGCACTCAACAGTGCCGGAACATTGGTATCCATTGACATTGTGAAAAAAATACGCCCTGAGACCTCTGACAAACAACAAGTCTTTATTGGTCGGGCAACTGCTGTAATAGTCATGCTGATTGCCATTTCCTGGTCTCCACTTATTGCCAGATTCAATAGTATTTTTGAAGCCATCAACATCTTATTGACAGTAATCTCTCCACCTATTACCACTGTTTTTGTTCTGGGCCTATTTTGGAAAAGAGGAAATTCTCAAGGTGCTATTGCTACATTCACAGGCGGATTTCTCCTGGGGTTAGTGGCTTTCCTTCTGGACTTTCCTGTAGTAGGAAACACCAAAATCATAACAGATACACTGGGAATATCATTTATGATGCAAGCCTGGTGGTTGTTTGTATGTTGTTCTGCTATTTACATTGTGACCAGCCTATTGACACCAGAACCAGATTATAAGAAAATTGAAAGCTGTACCATGAGTTCTCCTTTAGCCTTTTTGAAAAATGAAGATGGAGAAACCCGTAATGTCCCCTTAATACTGTCTGGCCTGTTGATACTAATCATGGTTTTACTCTATTCATTTTTTAGCTAAAAAAAAGAAATATGAAATCTATAAGTAACCTTATTCTTCTGTTAGTTCTGGTAATTGCGGCATGTACAACATCCCCAAAGGAAAAGGAAGTCGTGTCTAAGAAAACTTCAGAAGAATCAATTAATAAAGTCAGAAGATTTGGCTCTGTGATCAGGGTAAAACCGGAAATGCTGGCTCAATACAAAGAACTTCATGCCAATCCATGGCCGAAAGTTCAGGAGCAAATTACCAAAAGTAACATTCGCAATTATTCCATATACCTAAAAGACGATTACTTGTTTGGCTATTTTGAATATGTAGGAAATGATTTTGAAGAAGACATGAAAAAAATGGCAGAAGATTCTGTTACCCGGGAATGGTGGAAAATGACAGATCCTTGTCAAATCCCGTTGGAAACCCGGGCAGAAGGCGAATGGTGGGCAAACATGGAAGAAGTATTTCATCAAGACTAACTAAATAAGCTATGAAAAAAATTACCCTCTTAATGTTATTGGCAATCTTTCTCTTTTCCGCTTGTACAAAAGAGAAAAATCCCAACATTGTCATCATCCTTGCGGATGACCTGGGCTATGGAGACCCTCAGGTGTACAATTCAGAATCCAAAATTACAACACCCAACATAGACCAACTAGCTGTAGAAGGCATGCGCTTTACCGATGCTCATACTCCAAGCAGTGTGTGTACCCCTACCAGATACGGACTATTAACCGGCAGATATGCCTGGCGTACCGAGTTGAAAAAAAGTGTGCTCTGGATGTGGGATAAACCTTTAATAGCAAAAAACAGGCTGACAATTCCCAAGATGCTAAAGGCCAAAAACTACACAACAGCATGTATTGGTAAATGGCACTTGGGCTGGAGATGGCCATCCAATCAAGGTAGTGGTTTTATGAATGACACCATTCCAATTGGCGATTATAGGTTGAAGGGCAGAAATGAACTTTGGGAAAGAATTGATTTCAGCAAAGAGTTGGGAGGCGGGCCTCTGGAAGCCGGGTTTGATTACTACTTCGGAGATGACGTACCAAATTTTGCTCCTTATACTTTTTTTGAAAACAACAAACTCACTAAAATCCCCAATCAGATTAAACCCAATGATATGTATGGTGGATCGGGCCCTATGTCCGAGGATTGGAAATTAGAAAATGTAATGCCTGAAATAACCAAACGGGCAGTAAAATACATTGAAGAGAAAACCCAAAGCGACAAACCTTTTTTCCTGTATTTTGCTTTAACAGCACCGCATACTCCCATTGCTCCCACAGATGAATTCAAAGGAAAAAGCGAAGCAGGTCTTTACGGAGATTTTGTACACGAGGTAGATTGGTCGGTCGGTCAAGTTGTTAAAGCCCTAAAAAAATCTGGTGAGTTTGAAAACACTCTCATAATTTTCACTTCTGACAATGGTTCGCCACAAAGAGATGGCACCAACATGGGTGGTCAAATTGCTTCTGTGAAAAAGTATGGGCACGATCCGAGCAGGCCCTGGAAAGGTATGAAAGCAGATATTTGGGAAGGTGGCCATAGGGTGCCATTCATCGCCTCTTGGCCAGGTAAGATTGAAGCAAATACTGTCAACGATCAACTTGTTTGCCTGACAGATATCATTTCATCAGTTGCTTCCATATTGAAGATTCCGAAGAAGAATGACTCTATGGAGGACAGTTGGGATATCTCACCAACTCTGTTTCAAAACAACACTCCAATCCGTGAAGACCTAATTCATCACTCCATTGACGGAACCTTCGCCATACGAAAAGGAGACTGGAAACTGATAGAGGGCAGGAATTCCGGAGGATTTAGTAAAGGTTTAAAAATCGACGGAATTCCGGTAGAAACAGAAGGTCAGTTATACAATATTTACAATGATCCCTCAGAAAAGGATAACCTGTACGCCTCAGATGAAATAAAAGTAAGAGAATTGTCACAAATACTAAATAAATATAAAACCACCGAAAGAAGCTCTTATGAATAAGATTCTAAAAATTCAATTGGCACTTATGCTATGTCTTGGAAGTAGCATGTCTATTGCACAAGTAAGCAAAACTGGCAGCTTGGGAAATTATGTGGAAATCTCACCTTCCGACTCTCAGGAAGAAATTATCAACAAAGCTGCCCGTGTGACACCAAGTCCCAAGCAATTGGCATGGCAGAAAATGGGCTTAACAGCCTTTCTGCATTTTGGAATCAATACATTTTCAAATAGAGAATGGGGAGATGGCAAAGAAGACCCGGCTAATTTCAATCCTGAACAATTAGACGCAGAACAATGGGTAAAAACCTGTAAAAAAGCTGGCATGAAACTCATTATACTCACAGCAAAACACCATGATGGCTTCTGTCTGTGGCCGAGTAAGTACACCGATCACTCTGTGAAAAGCAGTCCTTGGAAAAATGGAACCGGGGACATAGTAAAGGAACTTTCTCAAGCATGTCAGAAGCATGGTATGAAGCTTGGGATTTACCTTTCTCCCTGGGACAGAAACAGTCAGGTATATGGAACAGGCGAATACAATGACTATTTCGTAAATCAGCTTACAGAGTTATTGACCAATTATGGTGATGTAGCGGAAGTATGGTTCGATGGAGCAAATGGAGAAGGACCCAATGGCAAAAAGCAGGTATATGACTGGCAGAGGTATTATACAACCATTCGAAAGTTACAACCCGATGCTGTAATAGCCATCATGGGGCCGGATGTGCGTTGGGTAGGAACAGAATCCGGATACGGCCGGGATACGGAATGGAGCGTAGTACCTGCAAATACTCAGGACGAAAACAAGATTGCGGCTACTTCACAACAAAAGACAGGTACATTCAGACCGGAAGTTAATGCTATGGCAAAAGACATAGGAAGTCGTGAAAAGCTCTACAGTGCTGATAAATTAGTTTGGTATCCTTCGGAAGTAGATGTATCCATCAGGCCGGGCTGGTTTTACCACCCGGATCAAGACGACAAAGTTAAAAGTGTAGAAAAACTGCTCGATATCTACTACAGTTCCGTCGGAAAAAACTCTCTGCTTCTACTTAATATACCACCGGATACACGGGGGCTTATCCATGAAAATGATGCTGCCATACTAAAGAAATGGAGAGAGGTTCTGGACCAAACCTTCAAAGTAAACCTGGCTAAAAAAGCTAAAATGACTTTTGAAAAAATACCAGACACACCAAACTCAAAAAACCTTATTGATAACAACTACGACACATATTGGTTAGCCAATAAAAAAACTCCAACCATTGAAATCAAGCTCAAAGGTGAAAAAACTTTTGACCGACTGATGGTACAAGAACAAATCAGTGTAGGACAAAGAATTGAAAAATTTAAAGTAGAAGCAAAAATCAATGGCAAGTGGGAAACACTTTCTGAAGGAACCACTATTGGCTACAAACGACTGCTGAGGTTTAAGGAAATTACCACTAACGAACTGATACTTACTATTTTAGAATCACGAGCCAACCCTGCATTAGCAGAATTTGGAATCTACAAGGCTGTAAGTGAATAAGTTTATCAGAAATTGAATGAGGACATAAATGAGCAAATCAATTATAATAAAAAAGGCATCATCGGTTGATGTCCGGTTTAAATTGACAGATGGTGCAGGATCAGATGCCGTACACACAACTCCTATATACGCCTATGCAGTTTGTAAATTAAAAACAGACTCAAATATTGAAGGGGTAGGACTTGCTTTCACTCTGGGGATGGGCAATAATCTGGTTTGCCAGGCTATAGATTACCTGGCCAAGCACATTGAAGGCAGGGAAATAAATGAACTTATGAGCAATTTCGGAAAGGTATCGAAAGCTATGGCCGATGATCCCAATTTTCGATGGCTGGGGCCGCACAAAGGAGTGGTTCATCTGGCATTGGCGAGTGTGACCAACGCTTGCTTCGACTTATGGGCAAAAGCCAATGGCATTCCATTATGGAAGTTGCTCATTGATTTACCATCCGAGTCAATTGTAAATACCCTTGACCTTTCTTACCTGGAAGATGTCATGACCAGAGAAGAAGCCATTTCTATTCTTGAAAAAGCTTTACCATCAAAAACCGAACGCCAGGGTGTTTTATCTACTGGCTACCGTGGGTATGACACATCTATTGGTTGGTTCAATTACAGCGATGAGAAAGTAAAAGCAAACATCAAAAAAGCTATGGATGCAGGCTTCACTGCAATGAAATTAAAAGTAGGATCAGAAGATGCGACACGTGATATCCGAAGAGCACATTTGGTAAGGAATACAGCCGGAGATGCTGCTACCATTATGCTTGATGTCAATCAGCAATGGAATCTACCTAAGGCGATTGAAGTGTGTAAGGAACTAAAAAACATTAACCCATTTTGGATTGAAGAACCAACTCATCCCGATGATGTTTTGGCTCATGTTACATTAGCCAAAGAAATAGCACCAATTAAACTGGCTCTTGGAGAACATGTACCAAACAGGATCATATTTAAAAACTACCTCCAATCAGAATGTATGCATTTCAATCAGGTAGATGCCGTGCGTGTCGGTGGCATTTCCGAATTTATTACCATCAGTCTGATGTCAAAAAAATACAATGTGCCAGTAGTTCCTCATGTTGGTGATATGGGACAGATTCACCAACATCTTGTTTTGTTCAATCATATTTCTATTGGCCATGAAGCCATATTTCTGGAACACATTCCACATCTGAAAACTCACTTTAAGTACCCTGTACAAATCATAGATGGATATTATCAAGTACCGCAACAACCTGGAATGAGCACTGATTTAAAATATAAATAAAAAAACCATGAAATTAACACAAGCTATTTTTATAATGTTGCTGTTATGGTCATGTGCTGAAAAAGCACCCATTACTGGCTTAGTTAAATCTCCTAACGACCTTCACTTTGACAAGCTTTCAAATGTTTGGGATGAAGCGATACCCCTCGGCAATGGTATGATAGGTGCTTTGATTTGGGAAAAAGAAGGCAAACTTCGATTTTCCCTCGACCGGGCTGACCTATGGGATTTACGCCCAATGGAAAACCTGAAAACTCCTGAATGGAAGTTCAGTTGGGTGTACGAGCAATGGAAAAAAAATGATTACAAACCTGTTCAGGAAAATTTTGATGTTCCTTATGACAGAAGTCCGGCACCTTCAAAGATTCCCGGAGCAGCCTTGGAATTTGACGTGTCAGCATTAGGAGAAGTTGCCTCTGTCCATCTGTATGTGGAAAAGGCTGTATGTGAAGTGGTCTGGAAAAATGGAGTAAGGCTATTAACCTTCGTTCATGCTACTGAACCTGTCGGATGGTATCGATTTGAAGGTTTGGAAAAGGAATTGGAATATGAACTCATCCCACCTGCCTATAATGTTAAAGAAAAAAGTAAAACAGAAAGTCCTGTTACAGGACAAGACCTAAGAAGACTTGAGTACCCCGAAGGCAAAGTAACTAAAAGTGGAAACTCTATTACCTATGAACAGGAAGGTTGGGGTGGATTCAGGTACCAGGCGAATGTAACCAGGAAGATGGACAAAGGAACCATGAAAGGTTGCTGGAGTATGAGTTCTGAATTTCCCGGATGGGATAAAAAGCCATCTGCTCAGGAAATTACCGATAAGAACTTGAAAACCGGAATAGCAAATGCCTTCACTACTCATAAAGATTGGTGGAAAAATTTCTGGAGTAAATCAGCCATAAATGTACCTGATTCTATATTACAAAAACAATGGCATCTGGAACAATACAAGTTTGGGTCTGCTGCCAGAGCTGATGCTCCACCTATTTCCCTACAGGCTGTCTGGACCGCTGACAATGGTAAATTACCACCATGGAAAGGAGACTTTCACCACGACCTTAATACACAGCTAAGTTACTGGCCTGCCTATAGTGGCAATCATTTGGAAGAGGAAATTGGCTTTTTGGATTGGCTCTGGAAATACAAAGACACTTTCAAAAAATATACGCAAGACTACTATGAAACCGAAGGATTGAATGTACCCGGAGTATCAACGCTCACTGGTGATCCCATGGGAGGCTGGATCCAATACTCTTTTGGCCCAACGGTATCCGCATGGCTGGGGCAGCATTTTTACCTGCACTGGAGGTACAGTATGGATCGGGAGTTTCTGAAGGAAAAAGCATATCCATGGATTAAAGATGTTTCGGTTTATTTAAATGCAATCTCCGTAATTGGAGACAATGGGTTGCGCAAGCTCTCAATCAGCTCCAGCCCTGAAATGCACAACAACAGCAAAGAGGCATGGTTTGATGAAACCACCAATTTTGATTTGGCTTTGGTCAGGTGGACTTTTGAAAAAGCCTCAGAACTGGCAAGTGAACTCAATTTGAAAAGTGATGCAGAAAAGTGGATGGCTATCCTAGAAGAGTGGCCTCAATTGGCCATTGACACAGAAACAGGACTGATGATAGCACCCGGTGTTACGTTCGATGAATCACACCGCCATTTCTCTCACCAGCTTGGCTACCACCCCCTTGGAGTAGTTGATTTTTCAAAAGGAAAAGAGCATCAGAAAATCATTGAAAATACCATCAAAAATCTGGACAATAAAGGAACTGACTGGTGGACAGGGTATTCATTTGCATGGATGGGAGGCTTAAAAGCCCGTGCCTTTGATGGGCAAGGAGCGGTAGAATACCTACTGAAATTTGCCACCAGCTTCTGTCTGCCCAATAGCTTTCATGTGAATGGAGATCAATCCGGTACAGGACTTTCTAAATTCACGTACAGGCCTTTTACATTGGAAGGTAATTTTGCTTTTGCTTCGGCTTTACAGGAAATGCTCATCCAAAGCCACACAGGAGTAATCCATATTTTTCCTGCAATACCAGCTTCATGGAAAGATGCCAGTTTCGACCAATTAAGGACTGAAGGTGCTTTCCTTATTTCTGTAATAAAAGAAAAGGGACAAGTAATAACTGTGGACGTAAAAGCGGAACAAGGAGGTACACTCAAACTAAAAAATCCTTTCGGAAATTCTGCTTTCGAGTGTTCTACCAAATATGAAACCGACGATCAAAATACAATCATTATCAAAACCAGTTCGGGTGACAAGATTACGTTAAACATCAAATTATGAACAGGCTCTCTCTTCTATTTCCGTTTTTGATTCTGACAGTATGGTTGGGAGATGAAATCTCTCCGGAGGAGATAGGATGGTTTGTCATGTACTTAAAATAAATTTAGAAGAATATAAATGGTAAATTTTAGCTCTATGAAAACATTACTGTCGTTTTTCCTGATCCTCGTGTTTGCTGTAAACCTAAACGGTGAAAAAAAGAGGAAGATAAAAGTTGCCTGTGTAGGAGATAGTATCACTTTCGGTGCTCGTTTGGAAGACCCATCTACTGACTCCTATCCGGCTCAACTGCAGAGTTTATTGGGAGAAAAATACGAAGTAACAAACTTTGGAGTCGGTGGCAGCACACTTATAAGAAAAGGCCGACCAACAGTTTGGAATCAATTACCAAAGATTATCGAAATGAATCCTGATGTCGTGGTGATCAGTCTTGGTACCAATGACACCTGCGGAATGGGCACCTGCGGAAACCGTAAGTGCTGGGAATACAAAGATGAGTACGCCAAGGATTACAACGATCTCATTGACATTTTGAAAGAGTTGCCATCCAAACCCGACATCTGGGTTTGCGCTCCATCTCCAATGGTAATAGAAACTCCAGACTTAGACGATTCCAGAATAGAAGGTCTTACCATTAGAAAACCAAGACTTCAAGAATTAATTGGCATTGTAAAAAATGTCGCCAAAGAAAAAAATATTGAATTCATTGACCTCAACACTCCTATGGATCATAAACCAGAGCTCTTTACTGAAAAAGATGGTGTTCACCCAAACAAAGATGGCTATAAGGTAATAGCTGAGTTGGTTTATAAGGGGATTAAGAAATAAATCAGAATACACTTGTTAAACAATTAAGGCATGACGCATTTGAAGGTTTTTACCGTTAGTTTTTTCATCATCTTTCTCATTTCCGGTTGTAATCAGGAAGCTGAAAAGAATAAGCCAAACATCGTATTTTTCTTTGTAGATGATATGGGCTGGCAGGATACCTCAGTGCCATTTCATACAGAAACAACCAAACTAAACAAACAATACTACACCCCCAATATGGAGCAGTTGGCAAGGGAAGGAGTGAAATTTACTCAGGCTTATGCCAGTGCTCTTTGCTCTCCATCCCGCATCAGTTTGATGACAGGCATGAATGCTGCCAGACATAGGGTGACAAGTTGGACATTGAGAAAGGATGTTTCTCCTGACCAGCAAAATAAAAACATACAAGCTCCGGATTGGAATGTCAATGGGCTAAGTGCCGAGCCAAATCAACCCAGAACAGTCTATACACAAACATTGCCTCAACTGCTAAAAAAGGCAGGTTACAAAACCATTCATGCCGGAAAAGCCCACTTTGGTGCAAAAGATACTTCAGGTGAAAACCCTCTGAACCTTGGGTTTGATGTCAACATTGCAGGACATGCTGCCGGAGGACCGGGAAGCTATTGGGCAAAATACAATTTCAGTGCCGATTGGCGGTCGCCGGGAAATCACATCTGGGATGTACCCGGATTGGAAAAATACCACGGCACTGACATATACTTAACAGAAGCTTTGACGCTTGAAGCAAACAAAGCAATCAGCAAAGCTGTCGAAGAAAAAAAACCTTTTTACTTATACATGTCGCACTATGCCATACATGCACCGTGGGAAAAAGACAATCGATTTTATAAAAAATATATTGATGCAGGATTGAGTGAGTTTGACGCCACTTATGCCTCAATGCTGGAGGGAATGGACAAATCTTTAGGAGATATTCAGGCAAATTTAATAAGGCTGGGAGTAGATGAAAATACAGTCATTGTATTCATGTCAGACAATGGAGCTCCCAAGCAAGCCGCCAGAAACCTGCCGCTCAGAGGACATAAAATTTCTCCTTATGAAGGTGGAACACGTGTTCCAATGATGGTGAAATGGCCGGGCATTACCAAACCTGAAACTGTAAACAATCAGTATGTAATTATCGAAGATATTTTTCCCTCATTCTTAGAAATGGCAGGACTGAAAGAAGAAGCCGGCAAAAGTATAGATGGGATTAGCTTTTTACCATTACTTGCCAAAAAGGGGCAATACCCTATAGATCGACCACTCTATTGGCACTTTCCAAATACCTATGACCAGCCTCCTTACAGTTCTGTAAGAAAAGGAGATTGGAAATTGATATACCACCACACCGACAGGAAAATTGAAGTATTCAACCTCAAAGAAGATCTTGGAGAACAAACCGATCTGTCTGAAACCAATGCTGCAAAAACTAAAGAATTAGCCAACTTACTTACAGAACATTTGATCGCTACAAAAGCCCAGATGCCAACAGATAAAATTTCCGGTAAATTGGTTGAATATCCGATTGATGCATTTATGAACAAAACCGAGTAGTATTATCAATCTATGAGCAGCCTGTCAACATTCGATTTACCTGTAAACAAAAAACCGATTGTCATTATTGGTGCTGGTGGAATTGTAAAAGATGCCCATTTACCAGCATACAAAAAAGCAGATTTTGAGGTTAGTGCTATTTACGATTTGGATACCGAAAAAGCAAAAGCATTGGCACTAAAGTTTGAAATTCCAACGGTTTGCATAGACCTGAAAGAACTTGTTGAGTTTGCTCAACAAAATGATTGCGTGTATGACATGGCATTGCCCGCTTCTGTTATTTTATCGGTACTTGCCAATATTCCGGATGGGTCAGGCGTACTTATCCAGAAACCAATGGGGGAAAATATCACACAGGCAGAAGCCATTTTGGGTTTGTGCCGGAAAAAGAAACTGGTTGCCGGCATCAACTTTCAGCTTCGGCATGCTCCCTATGTGACTCATGCGAAAAAGCTCATTGATCAGGGCGCAATCGGAGAACTGCATGACATAGATGTCCGGATGAATGTCTATACCCCCTGGCATTTATGGGATTTTTTGTGTCAGTTGCCAAGAGTGGAAATATTGTACCACAGCATTCATTACATTGATATGATTCGGTACTTTTTAGGGGAACCCAAAAGAGTATTCGCCAAAACCACCAAACACCCCAATATGAGAGCTTTGGCTTCCACAAGGTCTTCTATTATTATGGATTATGGTGATCTGGTACGAGCCAATATCAATACCAATCATGGCCACAACTTTGGTTCAAATCATCAGGAATCTTATTTCACTTTTGAGGGAACAGAAGGAGCAATCAAAATAACAGTAGGAGTTTATCTGGACTATCCTAAAGGATTGCCGGATCAATTTGAATACATCTCTCTCAAAGATGGTGAAAGCTGGAAAGAAGTAAAGATAGAAGGCTCATGGTTTCCCGATGCATTTATTGGGCCAATGGCCGGGCTGATGTGTAAAACAGAAAATCCGGCATACACTTATATCAATTCCGTAGAAGATGCCATCCATACCATGGATGTGGTGGAAAAGTGCTATGAATCCAGCGAAAATCTATAAGCTTGTTTCCCCTTCAGGTTTACAATCTCAAAATAATACAAAAATCGACTAAAAGTCACCAACTATTTTTGTCCATTATACCATAAGAAACAAATATGGGGAAGAACACAAGAGGCTGTCTTGGTTCTGGTTGATTATCTGATTTTCACTCCCAGAGTGGGTATTTTTCAAGTTTAATTTCTTCACCAAAAAACAGATTGGCAGCATTTTCAAAACCCTTGGTAATATCAGAAACTAAAAACCTGTTTCTATTGGGAGTAGAAAGGTTCATGAGATTGGATTCTTCGAGGTAGTTCTTTAGCGAAAGGGCTACTGTTTCTGCAGAATCTATTATATCTACTGACCCGTCGTAATATTGGCTGATCTCATCTTTGATAATAGGATAATGGGTGCAACCCAGAATTAAGGAATCTATTCCTTTGAGGGTTTCGTCCGACAGGTATTTGTCAATGACATCCCGACTGATGGAGTTGCGAACAAAGCCTTCTTCTATCATTGGTACCAATAGAGGAGTGGCTAAGGAGCCAAATTCTCTGACTTTACCTTTTAGTTTTCGGTCAAATGCTCCAGAGTTAACGGTCTGTAATGTTCCGATTAACCCCACCTTTTTCATGCCATTAGTAGCAATGATGTGCTCTACTGCCGGATCGATTACATTGATTACCTTGGCTTTCGATCCTGCATATTCCTTGATCAGATCATAAGCCGCAGCAGAAGCGGAGTTGCATGCTATGAGAATTACTTTGCAATTTTGCTGCAACAATATGTCTGTAATTTTGATGGCATAGGCCTGAATCGTAGCGGTAGATTTGTCCCCATAGGGTAAATGTGCAGTGTCTCCGAAATAAACAATTTGTTCATTAGGTAGTAAATTGCTTACAGCTTTTGCTACCGTGAGCCCTCCGGTTCCACTGTCGAATATGCCAATTGGCTGAGATGCCTCCATATAGTTAAATGATGGAATTAACCATCCGTTTTTATCCCTGACGGCAAATTAAAGGAATAACCGTAAGAGCTTAACGGTTGGAAGCAATAAATTGTATGGAATAATGATTTTCTTATTTGATCTCTGCTTTCAAGGCTGACAATAGCATATTCACATGGTTGACATCTGAACTTTCACCCATAAGCCCAATGCGCCAGATTTTTCCGGCAAGTGCCCCTAGTCCACCACCTACTTCAATATTGTACTTGTTGAGCAAAGTGCCTCTTATGGCTGCTTCGTCTATTCCTTCAGGTAACAGTACAGAATTCAACATTGGCAATCGGAACCCTTCCTTTACTAAAAAGCTGAATCCTAACTCTTCTAAGCCATTCTTTAGCAACAAATGATTTTCATGATGCCTTTTGAACCTGTTTCCCAGTCCTTCTTCCAATACCAATCTCAGGGCTTCACGCAATGCAAACATAGCGGATACCGGACCCGTATGATGGTATGCCCTTTTTGCACCGGACCAATAATTCTTGACCATAGTTAAGTCCAGAAACCAGCTTTGTACTTTGGTTTTCCTGTTTTCAAGAACTTCTACTGCCTTTTTACTAAACGAAACCGGAGACAACCCAGGAGGTGCACTCAGGCATTTTTGCGTGCCGGAATAAATTGCATCTATACCCCATTCATCGACTTTCAGTTCAGTACCACAGTAAGAGGTAACAGCATCTACCACCAGCAATGCGCCTGCATCTTTGGCGATTTTGCTTATTTCTTCCAGTGGTTGCAGTACGCCAGTAGAAGTTTCTGCATGTACAATGGCTACCAGTTTGGGATTACAATTTTCAAGGGCATCTTTCAATTGTTGAGGCTCTATATGCTCTCCCCAGGGAACTTCTACCTTGACTACTTTTGCACCACACCTTTCGGCGATATCAGCCATTCTGTTGCCGAATACTCCATGAATGCAAATCACTGCCTCATCACCTGGCTCAAGTAAGTTGACAAGGCAGGTTTCCATTCCCGCACTACCGGGAGCAGATACGACAAAAGTAAGCTGATTCTCTGTTTGGAATGTTTTC
This sequence comes from Reichenbachiella sp. MALMAid0571, assembly GCF_040151475.1. NCBI lineage: Bacteria > Pseudomonadati > Bacteroidota > Cytophagia > Cytophagales > Reichenbachiellaceae > Reichenbachiella > Reichenbachiella sp. MALMAid0571. The sequence goes on from NZ_JBDKWG010000076.1 coordinate 20,817, forward strand.
TGGGTCATGACTTTTATGTCATCCATGATCTCCAGAAATTCAGGATCCAGATGTCCAATAAGCGGAGTGGACATGGCTTTCAAAACTCTTGGGTGTACATCGCTGGGGCCAGGACCCATCAGAACCCTTTTGCTGGTATTTAATTCTTTGGTATAATCCATTCTTGTTGTATAGTTGAATCGGTTTTTTCAGACTGCAATTCTGGTTACCGAATTGATTGCAACTTATAAAATACTTACGACAATTGTTGAGAATATATTAGACTTTGATGCTCTTATTTTAACCTAAATTGATTGAAATCAATTGATTGTGGGATAAGATAGTTTTAAGGAAACCCCTTCTTTTGAAGCCAAAACAATCCTGCGAACTGAAATTTCCAAACAACGCAAAATCATTCTCGGCAACAGGCGAAACAGGCGATTCCTGATACATTTTGTAGAAAGTACGTCAGCAGAACTTGCAACAAAAAAGTGTAAATTAAACACTGACAATACGCTTCATCAAACCCTCTTTTCAATAAGCAGAATCAATATGTGGATTACTTTGATGTGTATTTCCTGGATGCGATCAGCAAAACCTTGATGGGGTACATTGATCACTATATCTGCGATTTCCGCCATTTTCGTTTCGCCCTTGCCTGTATTTTCATACCGTTTTTCTCAGCAGACTGTATATAGTCTTAGCTCTCGCTAAGATTCATAATGGTCAATCTTAAGGCATAACAAGGTCTCAGCGAGACGCTAGAAACCGATGAACTTTCGGATTGTAGATAAACCCTATGTTTATTTATCTGTTGTTAGAAGTTAGGTTAATTTGGTTTAGGCAGTTTAATAAAGTGTGAACCCAAAATCCTTGCACCTTTAGTATTTGGCAGGTTATTATAATACTCCTCTCCATAATCAAACAATAATTCTGTAACAAGCACATCTTCTTCGATGTTAAATATATTTAATCGAGAAAGGAAGCAACTAAGTGGCATTATCCCACCCCCAAGCCAAATACTACCTCCAACTTGAATTCTATCTAATCTAAAATCATTATAAGGGTGAATTACTGAAAGACTTTGTGAACCTAAAACAAATTTTATTTTCTTTTCACTGACTGTGAGATCGAAAAAAGTCCATTGCATCTTATCAAAATTCATTGTAGCTAAAGTTTCATTGCCTTTTTTGTGATAATATTTCAAATGTATCTCGCTAGGATATTTAGGGTGTTCACTGGAATAATAGATAATAATAAAACGGGCTCTTGTTCTTATGCTATCCAACGAGATTAAAACTCCTGGATATCGTTCATCATAAAGTTTAAATGTTCCCGATATTGAGTATTCGTTCAATTTGTTGAAATCAGAATCTCGAATCTGTAATACGTCGTTAATTCCATCAAATTCGAGACAGTTTGGCCTACTAGGTTCTAACCTTTCAGGTTTAATATTTTCACGAATTGGATTGACATTCAATTTCTTTGTTAATGTGTTCCTATAGTATTTTACCTCACCAATAGTATAATTCTTGCTTTGACTTGTTGTACTATCGTACATTGAGTGGTGCATATGGCATAAGAAAGCAAGGTTATCACTTTTAGAGTTGCCACTGTCTTTATCTAGGTGAGCGATCTGGCCAAGTTTTACCTTATAATCTCCATCAATACCAGCACACAGGGGGCATGTCCTTTTAGAATCGATAAGAACATAAGTTTCAATATCTTTTGGGACGGCTTTTCTACTCATATTTCATAATTACTTCTAACATCTGAGGACATACCCTTTGGTGGTATATACTTACCTTATATTTTACTTCAAAAAATTGTTTTTTATTTCACTCGACCCTACTTCGGTCGGTGATAAACACAATTTGAGATAAAAATAACAACTATTTGGGGAGTTATTATACTAAAGTATCAATATAGACCAACGTCTTTGGTCATCATGAATCCGCTAGCAGTGGAAATCAAACCCTCTTTTCAATAAGCAGAATCAATATATGGATTACTTTGATGTGTATTTCCTGGATGCGATCAGCAAAACCTTGATGGGGTACATTGATCACTATATCTGCGATTTCTGCCATTTTTGCTCCACCCTTGCCTGTAAGTGCTATGGTTTTCATGCCACTTTTCTTGGCCGACTGTATTGCTTCTATTACATTTTTAGAATTGCCACTGGAGCTAATTGCCAACAGCACGTCTCCTTCTTTTCCCAATGCTTCTACATACCGAGAAAACACCTGATCGTAACCAAAATCGTTGGACACACAGGAGAGGTGGCTCGGATCTGAGATCGCCAAAGCCGGAATAGGCTTCCTGTTCTCCCGGTACCTTCCTGTTAATTCTTCAGCAAAATGCATGGCATCACACATGGAGCCTCCATTGCCACAGCTTATGATCTTTCCTCCATTGCTGATAGCATCAACCATCACCTTTGCGGCAGCTTCTATGCTGGCTATGCAGTCCGGCTGATTCATAAAATCATTGAGCACATTGCTCGCCTGTATCAACTCCTGAATAATTACTTCTTTATTTTCCATTCTATTATGCTTTTTCATTTTCTCCCAAAAGAGCTGCTCCAAATACTCCGGCAGAGTCTCCCAAGGTATTTTTAACAATGTTAACTATTGGATCGTCCTTGAACACATACTTTTTCACCCGCTCCATACCGATCGTGTACAGTTCGTCAATATTAGAAAGCCCCCCTCCCAATACGATCTTATTCGGATCAAGTACATTGATGAGATTAGCCATCACTATCCCAAAATGCTCAAAAAAATCATTCATGACCTCTCCTGCATCTTGATCTCCAGCCCTGTAAGCTGCCACTATACTTTTGAGGTCTTTTGCTACTCCGGTTTTATCCAGATACCTTTCCTGCACACCACTTCCTGAAATATACCGCTCTGCACAGCCTTTTTTTCCACAAAAACAATCCACGCCATTGGGATATAAAGTGACATGACCTACTTCTCCACCGAGGTATTGTGCTCCTCTGATGATAGCTCCATCCGTCACTATGCCTCCCCCACACCCTGTTCCCATGATGACTCCAAATACCAGTTTCTCTCCTTTGCCCGCACCCATTACAGCCTCTGCGATGGCGAAACAATTTGCATCATTTTCAATGTTGGGTCGTATGCCAGTAAAACGCTCAAAGTCATTCAGGAATGGCTGGTCATTCAGACAGAGTAAGCTGGAGTTTTTCAAAATCCCTTCCGCATTGGAATAACCCGGGGTTCCGATTCCAAGCCTATGTGGCTGTTCCTTATTTTCTCCAAGGAGGGAATGGTATAACCCGATTATGTTTTTCAAAATATGGTTGTAACCCAATTCCTGCTCTGTAGGGATTCTTTTTCGCTCAATGACGTTGTTTTGAGTATCAAGAACGATTCCTTCTATTTTAGTGCCTCCAAGGTCTATTCCTATTTTCAACATGTTTTGTATTAGTTAATCGCTTTTTTTTATTTTGTATCCATAAAAACCATAGTAGAGCACATAAATGTAGCAAAACAATGGAACTATAAAAGACATGTGAATTCCTAAAAAATCTGCGGCCAAACCCTGAAGAAGAGGAACAACTGCAGCTCCCAATATGGCCATAATCAAAACGGAAGACCCCTGGCTGGTATATTTCCCTAATCCATCTATAGCCAAAGTGAAAATATTAGACCACATGATTGAATTGAATAAACCGATGCTCAATATTGCCCACATAGCTACCTCTCCCTGTGCAAGAAGTGCAGTTACTATCAGGAGAATGACTATGCCTGCAAACAGTCCCAATGTCCTGTTGGGTTTATAACCTCCTGCAATAAATGCCACTAAGTTGAACACTACCAGTCCCAGCCATATAAATGATGTTCTTTCCCCAATTAAAAAGTAAACACTAACAAATGCAACAACGACTATCACTCCGAATGCTACACTCCGTATGGTATTGTTTTTCATGTCTGACAAGGCGATCGCTCCAAAGAAACGCCCAACCATTAACCCTCCCCAATAAAACGACAGAAACATGCTGGCCTCTTTCTCAGAAAATCCTGCAATGTTTTCCAGGTTAAGAAAACGAATCAATGTGCTGCCTATAGTCACTTCACCTCCCACATACATGAAAATACAAATAGCTCCCAGCACAAGGTGTCGGTACTTAATAGCACCCAATCCTTTGGCTATACTGGTGGTTTCTGTCACTTTAGGTAGTTTGGAGAAAACGAAAATAACAGCCAGTGCTCCAAGTATAGCAGCCAATGTCAGGTATGGCATTTGGACGGATTTGACATCCACGTGCAGCAAATCACTGACAGGGGAAAAAATAAAATAGGCACCTATTACAGGCCCCACTGTTGTCCCAAAAGAATTTACCGCTTGTGTAAGGTTCAATCGTCCGGCTGCATTTTTAGGTGTTCCCAAAAGTGCCACATAAGGATTAGCTGCTATTTGCAACAATGTCATACCAGAAGCCAAAATAAACAAGGCGGAAAGAAAGAGTGAATATAATTTGAACTCGGCAGCCGGGTAAAACAACACGCAACCAACAGCCATGATTATTAAGCCGAAAATGATACCTTTTTTATAACCGATTTTTGAAATCAAATCGCCTTGACGAATAGATGAGAAGAAATAAATGACCGAAATAATAAAGTAAGCTCCAAAAAAACAGAATTGTATGAGCATGGCCTGAAGGTGCGACAACTGAAATACATTTTGAAAATGTGGAATCAAAATATCATTCATACTGGTAATAAATCCCCACATCAAAAACAGCAGGGTCAACAAAGCCAATGGTACTAAATAACTCTTTTCCTGCTCGTTGTTAGCAGCACTAAACCGTTTTTCTTCACTCATGCTTTCTTCTTAAGATGTAATCAACATTTCCTTCCTTCTTTCAAACCCGCTCAATCTACAATTTTACTGTTTTAACCCGTTGTGCTAATTAATTTGTCGGATAAAAAGCGTGCATAAGATTGATTATCAGTAAATTAGAGTATACACAAACCAATTTACTATCAAGCCTATGCACGACATTAAAAGTAATTTCGATAAAGTTTTCCAAACGATCAAATCATTGAATATAACAGATCTTGATCAGCATGGAAATATACCCAGACCAGGAGTGTCGCCTTTATTCACTGACATTGAGGTAGTTAGTCTTGTTTTGACCGCAGAGTACATGTCATTGGACAGTGAGAATTGGCTTTTTAAGAAGATTAACTCTGATTACAAAAATGATTTTCCACATTTGATCGACCGAACTCGATACAATCGTAGAAAACGTCAACTGTTTTTACTTCTTGAAAAAATCAGGAATCAGTTGGCATCTAAATTTTTAGAATTTGAAGATTACTTTATCATTGATTCCATGCCTTTGGAAGTATGTAAAATATCAAGAGAGAAAAGGGCTAAGGTCTGCAAAGAGTCTTATGAAAGTGCACCGGACAAAGGATTTTGTGCTTCTCAAAATTTCTATTTTTATGGTTATAAGTTACAAGGCGTGTGTTCGGCCAATGGCGTGTTTCATTCTATTGAATTGACAAAAGCCAGTGTCCATGATGTTACTTTTTTACAACAAATGAACACTCAACTATCTGACTGTGTGCTTATTGTAGATAAAGGTTACCTCTCATCTTCTATTCAATTGGATTTGTTCCATTCGGCCAATATCAGATTGGATACTCCTAAAAGAAACAACCAAAAAACCTATCAAAAGCAAGCATGGGTTTTCAGAAAAACCAGAAAACGATTAGAAACATTGTTTTCTCAACTTTGTGATCAGTTTATGATCCGAAGAAATTATGCTAAATCTTTC
>NZ_JBDKWG010000077.1:0-4030 GCF_040151475.1 Reichenbachiella sp. MALMAid0571
TTCTGTTACTTCTATGCTTATTGCTCTGTCTTCATCTACTGTAATTGTAACTATTGCACTATCAAACCCTCCATTTCCATCGGTGATGGTATAATTCACAATTGCTTCTCCTACAAAGTCAGTATTTGGTGTGAAGGTTATTGTCCCATCAGAATTAATTTCAACAGTTCCCTTTGCAGAAGTTGCTTGAGTAACAGTTAAATCGTCACCATCGGCATCAGAGTCATTATCTAATACTACTACTGTCACCGGAGTATCCTCATCGGTAGTATCTTCATCGTCAACTGCTATCGGAGGATCATTCTCGGGAGTTACAATAATAGTAATTGTTGCTACATTAGATAAAGCTCCTAAATTATCCTCAATGGTATAGTTGATAATACTTGTACCCGTGTAGTTATTCTCAGGTGTAAATGTCACATTACCCAATGGGTCAATCTTGTACGTTCCCTCACCTTCAATAACCAATGGTCTTGTATTATCTCCAGTGTGACTCACATCTGAAGGGTCAATCAATACTATTTCAAAAGGATTTAACGTACCATCCGCATCATCATCTCCGTTGATGATAAAAATTGTAACAGGATTGTCCTCTGTAATGATGGCATCATCATTATCAGCTACAGGAGGTACGTTTTCTATTACTTTGATCGATACTTTTGCCTGAGTGCAAGCCACAATAGGTATGCCATCATCACAAACTTCATAATAGAATACATATACACCTAAAAATCCACCTACGGGTGTGAATTCATAGGTTCCATCAGAATTGAAGATCAAATCCCCTACCAAAGGATCATTGATTGTCTCTGACATTGTTGCCTCAGGGTCATACAATGAATATGTCGTATTATCTCCTTCAGGGTCTGGTATATCATTCGGCACTACGGATGAGTAAAGGGTAGTACCAGGGCTCATTATTTCTTCGTCATCAATTGCAATAGGCCCATCATTGACAGGAATAATAGCCACTTGTACGGTAGCCACATTTGATGTCGCTCCTAGGTTATCCTTGATAGTGTATTTGATACTTGACTGACCAGTAAAATTGGTTGCTGGCTTGAAAGTCAAATTGCCATTTAAGTCAACAGAATATATTCCTTCTCCAGCAATAGTTAAAGATGAAGCACTAGATCCTGTATGTCCGCTATTGGCAGGATCAATCAACACAATTGATGACGGTACTATAGTCCCATCACTGTCAGTGTCTCCATCTGTTATATCCAATGTGATTGGTGTATCTTCTTGGGTGACAACAGTTTCATTGTCTGCCACAGGAGGCTCATTATTACCCACATTGATAGACACGATAGCTCTGGAGCAAACGACTGGAATACCACTATCACAAACTTCATATTCATATTGAACCAATCCTGTAAACCCTGAAACAGGTTCAAAAGTATAAGTGCCATCAGGATTAAAAATAAACAACCCTTCGGTAGATTCGTCAGGCTCAGTGCCACTGATAACAGTATAAGTGACATTGTCCCCTTCAGGATCAGATACGTCATTTGGCACAACAGAAGCAGACAATATTTCTCCCGGATTAACACTTTCCACATCATCAATAGCTTCAGGCCCATCATTGAATGGTGTCACCGTTATATTCACTCTGGCCACATTAGACATAGCACCTTCATTATCCTCAATCGTATAATTGATACCCGATGTACCCGTAAAATTTGCCTCGGGAGTAAAAGTAAGGTTTCCTGATCCATCCAGAGTGTAGGTTCCTTCTCCCGGTACTGTAATGGGAGTAGCACTGTTACCAACATTTGTAGAATTATTAGGGTCAATAAGTTTGATTGTAGATGGCACTATTGTTCCATCAAAATCAATGTCCCCATCTGTAATGTCTATTGTAATAGGAGTATCTTCAGTTGTAGTCACCGTTTCATTGTCGGCGATTGGTGCATCGTTCAATGGTGTAACTGTTATAGTTACTTCTGCCACATTAGATGTTGCTCCCAAGTTGTCTTCCACTGTGTAATTTACCTGAGCTGTACCATTGAAATTGAATGCAGGTATGAAAGTAACATTACCTAAATTATCAACTTCGTATGTTCCTTCTCCGGTTATTTCCAATGGTTTGGTTTTACTACCAGTATGACTTGGATCATTTGGATCTATCAACACAATGCTTCCGGGTTTGATGGTGCCATCTGCATCTGTATCTCCTTCTACAACCAAAATCACAACTTGCTGATCTTCATTGGTTGTTGCACTTTCATCATCTGCCACTGGTGGAATATTATCGGTTACATCTATAGTAACTGTTGCTGTTGAGCAAATAGATGGACTTCCATCATCACATACTTTATATTCAAATGTAACTATTCCTTTAAATCCTGTTACCGGAGTAAAAACATAGTCGCCGGTATCGAAGAAAAACAATGTTCCTTCAGTTCCTGTATCGGGTTCTGTTCCAGTTACAAGGGAATATGTCAGGTCATCATTTTCTGGATCGGCCATGTCATTGCCAACTACAGATGTAACAAGTGTTTCATCTGGATCGATAGTTTCAAAATCGTCAATGGCTTCTGGCCCATCATTGATCGGATTAACCGTCACTGTTACGGTAGCAATATTTGACTTGGCACCTAAATTATCCTTGATGGTATAATTCACGCTTGATGTACCATTAAAATCACTTTCCGGTGTAAAGGTTAAGTTACCACTTACATCAACCGTATAAACTCCTTCCCCTGGTATCACCAACGGTGTAGAATTGTTTCCTGTATTACTCGAATTACCGGAATCTATTAGAATTATAGAAGAAGAAACTATGGTTCCATCACTGTCTGTATCACCATCTGTAATATCCAAAGTTACAGGAGTGTCTTCATCAGTTGAAATTGTTTCATTGTCCGCTACAGGCGGCTCATTTGTTCCTACATTAATAGATACCGTAGCTCTTGAACATACTATTGGAGTTCCATCATCACACGCTTCATAGTCATACTCTACCAATCCGGTAAATCCTGCAACAGGCGTAAAGGTGTAAGTCCCATCTGGATTAAATGTCAGTGTTCCTTCTGTGGTTTCATCAGGGGTAGTTCCACTTACAACCGAATAACTCACATTGTCGCCTTCAGGATCAGCAGTGTCATTTGGCACTACTGAAGCACTCAAGGTTTCTTCTGGGCCGATACTTTCCACATCGTCGATGGCTTCTGGCCCATCATTCAATGGTGTCACCGTAACCGTAATGGTAGCTATATTAGACAAGTTACCTTCATTATCTTCTATCGTATAATTTACTCTACTTATTCCATTAAAATTTAATTCAGGAGTAAAAGTCACATTACCATTTACATCGACCGTAAAGGTTCCTTCACCTACTATCACTACTGGTGTAGAACTATTTCCTACGTTTGATGGATTATTAGGGTCTGTCAATACAATTGTTGATGCTATAACTGTTCCATCTGGATCAATATCTCCTGTTACCGCACTCACAGTAACGGGTGTATCTTCAGCTATTGTTACATTTTCATCATCAGCAATTGGAGGATTACAATCCAATACGATACTTACTCCATCAACTGACGAACATCCTGATACAGCGATTGAAATATTGTTATATGTACCTTGGCTTATCCCAGAAATAGTCCCAGAACCTGAAGCCACTGTAATATTTCCAAAACTTCCACCGTCGAAAGTCACAGGATAATCTCCATCATCTACATTTGTAAATGAGAAGGTTATTGAACCATCCGCTCCGTTGCAAGTAGGATTTGTTGTTGAGGAAATAGATAATGTTGGAGTGACTCCATCACTCAACGTAACGTCTATATCGGCGACTGAACTGCAGCCTGATTCTGTTATACTGATGTTGTTGTAAACTCCGGCACTCAATCCACTGATTGTTCCGACATTGCCTGATACAACCATACTGAACGTTTGAGAAGCTGAAGAGCCGTCTTCATAATCTAAGGTATAAGTCCCGTCAGACAGGTTGCCGGTCGTCAACGTAATGCTTCCGTCTGTACCGGAACAGGCCGTTGGATTGCTCTCAGCATTGCCTGTC
>NZ_JBDKWG010000078.1:0-33277 GCF_040151475.1 Reichenbachiella sp. MALMAid0571
ATTAGGTACTTGTTCACATGCTTTTTCAATGATTGTTTTACTTTTTTTTCATAACTTCAATTCTTATTTTGTGAACTCCGAAGTTAGAAGTTCTTTGGCATTCCCCGAAGGGCTTCCGACGAAGGAGGTTCGTTCAACAACAACTACACCATCGAATTAGATGATATTGAACTCATGTTGGATCATATAGAAAGTGATCTATTCCCTGTCCCAAAAGAAGAGTTGAATTTCAATCAAATCTTTCTAATGGGACACAGCCGAGGAGGAGGCATTTCGATAATAAAAGCTGCTGAAGATTCAAGGATCAAAAAACTGATAACACTGGCCTCTGTATCTTCTCTCACCTCAGTTATGCCCGTTTCTGAAATTCTGGATACATGGAAGCAAAAAGGTGTTCATTATATTTTCAATTCCCGAACCAAGCAAAATATGCCCTTATACTACCAATTAGCTGAGGATTATTTCGCAAATGAACAAAGATTTAATGTCTTGAAATGTGAGTCTCAATTGGATATTCCTCACCTGATTATACATGGCAACCAGGACGAAACTGTGTCTTTGGATTCGGCTATTGAACTAACAGAAATATCAGATACCGCAGAACTTTTCGTCATCAAAGATGGAAATCACGTTTTAGGTGGTAGCCACCCTTTTCCTGAAAGTCAACTTCCTGACCATGCTTTGCTTGCTGTCAACAAGGCTATTGATTTCTTGAGTTAATACTAACAGCACTTAACCATGGATCCTATCCTCTTCCTTTGCCTGCTGAACAGTAAAAACGATCAATTGATCCTTACCCACGATAAGTTGATTGTCATTTTCAAAGGAAAATCACAGGTGTTTTATCGTAGCAACATTTTAAAATTAATTCTTACCAGAAAAAAGCTGATAGTACCTCTGGTAATTGGTGGCATAGGCGCATCAATGTCTGTTATAGCCATGTCTATGGGATGGTATTACAGACAACTCAACCTGATTATTATTTTTCTGTTTTTAGGAATACTCTATTATGGCATTACTGGAAAAGATGCCTTGGAATTGTTCGAAAAAGGACACTCTACCATTTTTTTATTAAATAAGACCTTACCTTCCATTCAGAAATTTCTTTCTGTTTTCAACAGTAGTCAGGCTCATTTGCAATATACCAGCCAAAATTTCATCTACCATCTTGCTGACCCCAAAGAATGGGAAAGTCAACTAACAGAAGAGCACTTCACTCCTGTTAATTTTGAAAATGAAGGATTTGTGCATGCCTCCAATGCTACTCAGGTAAGAGAAACCTATCAAAAATACTACAGCCATAAAGATGCAATCGTGTTGCTAACTATAGTCCCGGAATTTCTTTCTGCTCAATTAAAGCATGAGTATAACTCTGATAGAAAGGAGTCTTTTCCACACATATATGGATCGATCAACAAAACAGCTATAGTCCGATTGCAATACTATTCAGCAGAGACTGCTACAAATTTTATTGGTTAGAAGGTTGTTACTTAGCAGCCAATTGTTCGGCTTCATCAAACAATTCAAGTGCCTGTTGGAAAATCTCATTGGTTTCATTGTAGATAGGGTAAAAACCATTGCTTTTCCAAATTCCTCTGGCAATTTGTGCCTTTACATAAGTTTTCATCAACTCTTTTGAATGATCGTATTGCTTTTGGTTGAGTTTCAGACTGTTCTTTTCGGCTAAAGCCACCATATCTTGCAACATTTTATCCGTTACTTCAAAAGACTCTTTGAATGAATCAAAGCCTTTTTCTTCCAACTTCTCTTTGTTGCTTTCATTGTAGTGCAACGCATATTCTCTGATAGTACCTGTAGTGAATAATCTATTGAGGTAAACACTGTTCTGCGTAGTGTCTAACGGAACAAAGTAATCCGGCACTATGCCACCTCCACCATATACCGTACGTCCTTTGGCTGTATGAAACACCAAAGAATCGTTCAATTTTATACTATCTGCACTGAACATTTCTCCTTTGCTGTACCTTTTGTGAAAATCATCTTTGTAGTAATCTTCTTGACCATTTTCGTAAGATTTCTGAATTGATCTGCCACTTGGAGTGTAGTATCTGGAAATCGTTAGTCTCAATTCTGATCCATCGCTCAATTCTAAGGGCAGTTGCACAAGCCCCTTTCCAAAAGAACGCCTGCCTACTACCAAACCTCTGTCATTATCCTGAATAGCTCCTGAAACTATTTCGGAAGCCGAGGCACTTCCCTCGTCGATTAAAACGATAAGTCCTCCGGACTCAAATATCCCTTTTCTGCTTGCACGGTGTTCCTGATTGTATCTGAGTTCCTTTCCTTTGGTAAAAACAATCATAGGGTCTGAAGCCAAAAGTTCATCTGCCATTTTTATAGCTCTGTCCATATAACCTCCCGGGTTTCCGGTAAGATCCAGAATCAATTTAGTCATGCCATCAGCGACCAATTTCTCAAGTGCCGCTTTGAATTCTGTATAGGTAGTAGCCGAAAAACGATTGATTTTGATGTAACCAATTTCATCATCCACCATATAGGAAGCATCAAGCGAAAACTGGGGTATTTTGTCTCTTGTAATCTTAAAATCTAAAAAGTCAGTCACATTCTTCCGCTTGATAGTCACATTAACTTCACTGCCTTTTGGCCCTCTCAACTTATCAAAAACCCCTCTGGTATTGATCCCAATTCCAGCTACATTTTCTCCATCTACTTTCACAATTTTGTCTCCGGACAGCAAACCCACCTCTTCCGATGGACCTCCACTCAAAGGTGCTACTACATAAATAGTATCTCTGAAAATATTGAATTCAATGCCTATACCATCAAAATTACCTTCTAGTTCCGACTTAGAATACTCATGGTCTTTAGCAGGAAGATATACAGTATGTGGATCAAGTTTTTCCAACATGGAAGTGATTGCTGTCTCTACCAGATTGTCAGTTTCTACCTCATCAACATAATTTCTGTCTATGTAATTGAGTATCTCGCGAAACTTAAAGATACTGCTGACAACATCGTTTTTGCTCCCTATTGGGGAAGTCATATTTGCACCAATCAAAATCCCACCAGCAATAGCGATGGATAACAACAAAGGAAGTTTTATGTAGTATTTAGAGTTTTTGATTTCCATAAATCACAGTAGAGTGTAGCACTTTAATACGTTCATCAACGAATTAAGATACTAAAATAGCAAAATCAAAGATATTATAATGTCAGCAATCTTATTACTCTAAAGAATAAAAGCAGATAAATGGAAGAATAATAAAAAAGACAGGAGTTATACGTCCCAATCCTTTTTATGATTGCTCACCTTGCTGTTTGGAAGGATGATCGGGCAAACAATTGCCAAGACAAAAAGAGCAAGAATGATAACTAACATTGTCATAACTATAGTATTTATTTTGAAAGTTCAAAAATAGATTCTTACCTCCACTAGTCAAAACATTGTGGCAAATAAAATATCTTCCACCTATTTTTCTTTCCTTAAGTTAATCCTTTGGGTAAACAAATTTTAAAGGTTCATTATTATTTAATAGACTCATAACCTCACATTGAACCTCGATTAACATTTAAACGTTTAATTTGTGTAACCACCAAAAATTATATACCATGAATAGCCAGACAGTTGAACTAGAATTACTGGAAAGCATGAAGCATTTAAATGCTAACCAAAAGAATGATGTACTGAGTTTTGTAAGAAATATTTCCTCGCAAAACAACATCAAAACAAGAAACAGAAAAAATGCACTCAGAGAAATAAGAGCAGCATTAAAAAAATAATAGTTTTAGTCTTCGGAAAGAACTATTATTTCATCTTTTTCCGTAAGTTCAAAGTATTCTGATTTTATAGGATTGACTACCACACCATAGTCATGGTTGACATCTTTACTCTTCGCAGCAATCCTGTAACCTATAGCTACTTCGTTTTTCCTGGCAGCTGATTCAAGTATGGTATAGAAGTTAATCTTTTCTCCAACAGTTACATATTCAGTAGCAGGCTTAATATAAATTTCTGAACCATCCGCATCAAAGAGATCCTCAAATACCCGCATCAGGTATTTATTTTCAGACACCTGAGTCATCAACAAACTAAGTAGTTTATCACTAACTATAAAGTCATCCGCACTGGTTATATCAGCGAGTTGCCTGTTTTTCATGTCTATCATCTCACTTACCAACTTGATGTGTTTTTCGGATTTCTCCGTAATGCTTCTGATATGCAGTAGTGTAATCAAGGTCTGAGCATCCGCTTCTTGTACAGGGAAATGCTGCTCATAACATAGCAACATCACATAGTCATAGTCTGTAATACCCAGCTTCTCTATCGTTTCTCGCTCTGTAGTTTCGGCTTTCTTAAATTCAATGGTGAGATTCTTAAGCGTAGGTTTTAATCTTTGAAGAATAGGAATTGCATCTTCAAACTTAGACACCACTTTCACAGTGGATCCAAATGGCGTGTATTCATCCAGTTCTCTGATTATATTCTTTGCCCGGTCGTTCCAGCCAATCACTAATATTTGTTCTTCTCGTTGCTCTTCAATTGATCCCTCAACAATACGATCTTCAAGAATTTTAAAATCTGTTTTACCAGAAGGAATCAACGTATCATCATCTTCAGTAATACCAATTACCTTGTCTCCTTCATTGAAAATAGTTTCCATGGGAGGGTTAATTGCCACAGTCCCATCTGCAAATTGCAATCCCATAATAGCAGAAGCTTCGTAGGCAAAAATTACTTCTTTGAAGTCTTTTCCAACCAATGATGGTTCTTCCATAAAGTAGATTTCATCCCCACCATAGTCCATTAGCTCAATGTAAACAACACTCAATCCGGACTGACGGCTGGTTTGAACCATTATTCTTGAAATAAAATCATCCGAAAGAATCAATTCGACTTCATCCTTACCGACCATCTTAGCTACTTCAAAGTTTTTTCTGTCCTGAATTTCAGCAGTGATATGATACGGTTCTTTTCGTCGTTTGGGGTTGGTGACGATTGCCACTATGGTTTTTATTATTTGTGAATCGGAGTTTTCATTGTCTTTATCCAAGATAATAATCGATTTGGAATCAAAAGGATTGGCTATGTAAATATCATCCACATCAATTGGATTACCTGTCCTGCATATAACACGTGTGTTCGCAGTATTACCTACTTTCAGACGAATTTCATCCTCCATCTCTACTTTATCCTTATTAGCAAGAATGACTATTACCCCCTCTTTGAGGTTTTCATTGGCAAGAATCAATTCTGAAATAATGGTAAAAATTTTGGAAGACCAACCTAATATAATGGTATGCTCCTCCTCAATTACAAATGAACGTCCTTTTCTAAGTTCCTCAAGTTTGGTTAATATACCATTGGATACAAGACCAATAAGAGTCGATAACACAACAACTCCTACGATTGTTACTAACAGAAAATAAATTCTCAAAAACCAATTAGTATCCGTGCCACTAAGTACTCCGGGATCCAATACCAGGTTGAGGTTTGCCCAGATTGAATCCAGGATGCCAAAGTTTTCATGGTCGTTGGGCTTCATACCAAACAACATCAAAAGAAGGGCAAATATGAGTATTACCACTAAAGACAATATTCCAAGCCATGAAATCAGGGCAACAGTACCTCTGGCAACAAAATTATCAAACTTATACTTAGCCTTAGCTTTAAAAGATGCGTCCTTTTTCATTTATTCCTATTATACGTGGCTTTCTTACTACAACCATTAAAAGTAATGAATAAGTAACGAGTGTCACAAACATACATTCAATTATAATTCCTCAAAACTATACCATTCTTTGTAAAAAGAGAGATTCATTTTGATAATATCAGGTAATAATTAGGTAAGATTGAAATTAATTGAATTGCCACTGAAAGTTCAAGTATTACCTGATTTCATAGAAAAAGTCATTTGAAGTAAATCAACCTTAACACGTAATCTAATTCACAGCAGGGTTTTAAAATTACAAATTGAAATCCGGAGGTTATAATTTAAACTTAACATTT
Organism: Reichenbachiella sp. MALMAid0571; assembly: GCF_040151475.1. Taxonomy (NCBI): domain Bacteria; kingdom Pseudomonadati; phylum Bacteroidota; class Cytophagia; order Cytophagales; family Reichenbachiellaceae; genus Reichenbachiella; species Reichenbachiella sp. MALMAid0571. The sequence goes on from NZ_JBDKWG010000078.1 coordinate 5,990, forward strand.
ACATATATGTTGGATGAATTTTATTTTTATAAAATAATGCTATATTTAAGATTCACTTTTTGGTACCTATGCAAAAAATTCTACCAATTGAAGGCAACAAACAAAAGACAAAACCCCTATCGGTAGTTCATCGGTCAGGTCAGTATGATTCGGGCTATCTTGATTCAGAACTTTGGGAAGCTTTTCGAAATGACAGCATGCTGGCTTACAAAGCCATATACATGGAATATGCTGACCTCCTGTTTAATTATGGTAGAAAAATAATAGCAGAAGACGAACTTATTAAAGATAGCATACAGGATTTTTTCGTTGAATTATGGAATCGCAGAAAAAACCTGGACAATGTCAAAAGCATTCGAGCCTATTTATTTGTTGGATTCAGAAGAAAGCTACTTGAAAAAAAGAAAAAGATGTTGCGGTTTCAAAGAATTGATGATACTGAAAATTTTGAAATCATTCTTTCTAACCATATTACCCTTCAAAACATTGGTATAAAGGAAGATAAAATTGCCCCACTGGTAAAAGCATTAAATGACCTTCCTGAACGGCAGAAGGAAGCAGTCTTTCTTAGATTTTACAATAAATTATCTTGTAATGAAATTGGGGAAATATTAGACATCAACTCCCAATCAGTTTATAACCTTATCCATAGGGCTTTAAAAATACTCAGGCATGTTTTATCATCATTCGGAGTTCTGCTACTTTCTTTTGCAAACAACATTTATTGATTTTTTTTAGGCTGAACAAACTCTTTCATTCAATTTTCACTTCTTTCAGCACTAACTGAACAACTCATAAACTCTTGTAAATAATTTTTTTACATTTTTTCTGCTTTAGGTGAGTAGAATATTTCATTTACCTCTCTTATATACTAAGAACACTAAAGCAATCCATGAAGAACGTAGATTATACTGTTGAAGAAATCATTAAAGACGAGTACTTTCATAAATGGTTAATCGAACCAGACTCAGCTTGTGATGAATTTTGGAACAAGTGGATGGGTAATGATCCTGCCAAAATCAAAGTTATTGAAGAAGCAAAAAGCATATTATTATCATTATCTTTTCATGAGGAAGAGCTTTCTCCAAATGAAAAAAACAAAATTTGGAATTCCGTCTATGATATAGTTGGAAAACCTCAAATTAAGATGTCACATATCTGGTACAAATTGGCAGTGGCAGTGAGTATTTTGATTTTTGGTGTGTTTACTTTTCTGTCACTAAAGTATATCGACGATCAAAACGACAATAACAACAATGAGATAGTTTATATAGAAAAATTCATTCCAAAAGGACAAAAATCTATTATAAGGTTAGAGGATGGTACAGTTGTAAAATTAAATTCCGGAAGTAAAATCCGCTACCCGAAAAATTTTCAAAAAGATTCCAGAGAAGTTCATTTAGAAGGTGAAGCATTTTTTGAGGTTGTAAAAGATCCATTACGGCCTTTTAGTGTCAAATCCGGAGAGATTGAAACCACTGTGTTAGGCACATCATTCAATGTAAAAGCTTACCCTGATCTGGAATACATCAATGTTGCAGTTGTGAGTGGTAAGGTCTTAGTAAAAAATAATTCCTATCTAAAAGCAAAAGCACCAAAATCCCAAATCGTTAAGCACTTGACTCCAAATAAAATGGTCACCTATGACCGAAAGAAACGACTCTTTATAAAATCTGATTTTATTGTAGAAGAATTGCTTTCCTGGAAAGATAATACCATCTATTTTAAGGATACGGATTTTGAAGGAATCCGACATGTACTGGAGCGATGGTATGGGGTAGAGTTTAAAATGGAAAAACAAATAAAAATTGATAAAGATTTTAGCGGAAGATTTGAAAACAAGTCGCTCAGTGCCGTCATGGAAGGCATAAGTTTTTCACTTGGCTTTCAATATGAAATTGTAGGATCCGTAGTAACAATCAAATAACAATAACTATGATACAGATGTAAATTATTAAAAAAAGAAAACCGACTTCAAGGAAGTCGGTCTCATGATGTCCGGCTCTAAGTAAGTTGTTCAAATTATTGGGGAATAGTTCGGAATACTACCAGAGCCTATTTTCATTAAAAAATGTTTAACAAAAATCATGTAAACTTATGGAGTTTAAAGTTTTACACCAAATTATTACTATGTCTAAATACGGGCTTTTAGGACTATTTATACAGTGTCTGTTATTCAACGTGATCACAGCTGCAAATACCAGTGCCCAAAAGAGTATTGAAGACGTGATTTTGACCATAGAATTTAAAGGTCAAAAAGTAGAAAAAATATTTTCTGAAATTGAAGAAAATACAGATTTTAATTTCTCTTATCAAAAGAGCATAACCAGAGGGAAAAACGTCGGTTCAACCCTCTTAAAAAGTAAATCTTTAGGATATGTTTTAAGACACATATCTAAGGAAACGGACCTGCAATTCAGAAGAGTAGATAATAGCATCTTTGTCAAGGATGGTAAAGATTCAAAAGACTGGAATGCAATCGAAGACAATATTAAGATTTCAGGAAAGGTAACTTCAGATAAAGGAGAATCATTACCGGGGGTGAGTGTCGTAATAAAAGGTACAACTACCGGTACCATCACTGACCTGGACGGAAATTATTCTTTTAACGCTCCTGATGATTGTATTTTGGTTTATAGTTTCGTTGGTTTCAAACCTCAGGATGTACCAGTAAACGGAAGGAGCACTATTGACCTGGTAATGGAAACAGATGCCACAGAACTGGATGAAGTAGTGGTAACAGCACTTGGAGTTGAAAAAAATGTAAAGGCTATTGGGTATTCAATTGAAACTTTGGATGGAGAAGAAATTTCTAAATCCTCCACTTTCAATGTATTAGGAGCTTTAAATGGCAAAGTTGCAGGTGTTCAAATAGGTGATGGCAATGGTGTTCAGGGTGGAACGACGAGAATTACCATTCGGGGAAACAACTCTTTGTTAAATGGAAGAAATCAGCCACTAATCATTGTAGATGGTGTAGCTATTGACAATGATATAGCAGGAACTGACAATGCAACGTCTCTAACCGGAAATGAATCAGGCAAAGACTGGGGATCTGGAATCAATCAAATAAACCCTCAGGATATTGAAAGTATCAACATATTAAAGGGAGCAAATGCTGCTGCTTTGTATGGTGTGAGAGGTGGTAATGGTGTAATCCTGATTACCACCAAAAGAGGTAAAAAAGGTGAAGGGATAGGAATTGATGTAAGCATGACCAATATGGCCATCGAAACATTTATGTTCAGGGATGTTCAAAACCGATTTGGCCAGGGAGCTACTACTGCAGGAGAACCAACTTTTCCACAAGACGATGAAGGAAACAACCTGTTGCCAGCGGTATCATATTGGGGTTCAGGAGCCAGTTGGGGACCTGAGATGCTGGGACAGGATGTTTTGTGGTGGGATGGAGTTGTCAGACCTTTTTCTCCACAACCCGACAATGTCAAAGACTTCTTCCAAAAAGGAAGTAATAAAATTTACAATATAGCTTTTTCAGGAGCAAGTGACTTAGGAAACATGAGGGTATCCATTACCAATAATAAAACAACTCCAGTCACTCCAAATACAGAAAGAGAACAAACAACTTTTAGCTTAAACAGTTCTCTCAATGTAAGTTCTAAATTACGTGCAGATGTAGTACTTTCTTACTCACAATCAGAGCAGCTAAATTCACCAACTTTAGGAAGTTCTGAAGCATCTATTGGAAAAAACCTTACTTACAACTGGCCGAGAAGTTATAGAATTGATCTTGAAAGGGATAGCTACAAATTACCAGATGGAACACGAGCTCCTGCCGGAATCGGATACCCAGCTAATAATGCGAGCTCTGGAAACCTCGGAAGAACAGGTAGCTTTTTCTGGGATCTTAACGAAAACAATCAAACCAGATTGAGAAATCGTCTAATTGGATCGATAGTATTGAACTATGATGTAAATGACTGGATCAATGTCAATGCAAAAGTGGGTCTTGATAATTATAACGACGATAGAATGTCAAAAAACACCCCTTGGGATGCATTAGGACTTCAGCGAGGCTTTTATCAAAGATACTTGGGACAAAGCCGGATTGAAAACCACCAGGTAATGGCATCTGCCACCAGAAATATCACGCCCGATATTATAGCCAAACTTTCAGTAGGTGGTGAATACTACAGCCAGAACTTCCAAAGCATACAAGGACAGAGTGGAAATGCAAATCGTGGTTTTGCCGATCCGTATTTGTTTACGTTCAGCAATATAAATTATGCTTTGTCAGCGGACGGTAGGCCTCCTTTGAATTTTGTAAATAATAATATAGTACCCAAAGAAGGGGTTAACAGAAAGGAAATACAATCTTTGTTTTCATTTCTTGATTTAAGCTACAAAGATTTCCTCTTTTTGCAGGGAACATTCAGAAACGACTGGTCATCTACTCTTTCTACCAGTCAAAGTCCATTCAATTACTTTTCAGTAAGTGGAAACTTCAATTTTACTGATGCGATTGAAACTATTCCTGATGCAATCTCTTTTGGTAAGTTGAGACTTGCCTATGCACAGTCTGCAAATGATGCACTTCCATATAGTACCAATGCCACCTACGAAAAGGGAACTTTTGGAGGAGCTATTACCGCCAAGGTAAAAGGTTCTATTCCAACTCAGGAAATCAAACCTGAAAGAGTCAATAGTTTTGAAGCCGGATTGAATCTATCATTTTTGAAAGATAAAATTCGATTTGATGGTACGTACTACTCGATAGTATCTACCGATCAGTTTGTTAATTCCCCTGTACCATTATCTTCAGGTTTTTCTACTTTGAAAATCAATACAGCAGAATTGACCAATGAAGGATTTGAATTGATCATTAGTGCAACGCCTATTCGTACCACAAATTTCACATGGGATGTCTCCTTCAATATGGGAAGTAACAAAAACTATGTAACGAGACTGGATGATAATGGTGACGCAGAAGTGCTTCGTCTGGGGGGAATATTTGGCAATAACGGACCTGCTATTGAAGCAAGAAAAGGTGAACAAATAGGAGCCATTGTTGGCTGGGATTATGTCTATTTTGATGAAAATGGAAATGGAGAAACCGATGGTTCAGAAAAACGTCCGGAAAATAGAATAATAGATGAAGACGGTGAATGGTACGACCTTACAGAAGAGAGGGTTATTCTTGGCAATGCCACACCTGATTGGACAGGAGGCTTTAGTTCAACGCTTTCCTGGAAAGGATTTACACTAAATACTTTGATGGACATAAAAATGGGTGGAGATGTTTTCTTTGGATCTTATGCTACTTCCGTGTCCTTCGGACAAGCTCCTGAAACCTTAGTTGGACGAAATGCTGAGTTAGGAGGATTGGCATGGACTGATGACGAAAATGTAACACACAACAATGGCTTATTGAAACCAGGCGTGTACGCTGATGGTACTCCCAATGACAAAGTAGTTCCTTATTGGTACACTCATCTTGACATGTTTAACTGGGGGCCTACCAGCGGGCCAGTATCTCCATCTATCTATGAAGCATCGTGGGTAAGGTTGCGAGAACTTTCTCTTTCTTATAACCTGCCACAAGAGATATTGAGTAAAACAGGATTTATCAAAAACGGAAGCATAACCTTAATTGGTAGAGACTTATGGTTTTTATACAACACAGCTCCTGATAACTTAAATCCAAGTGCTATCAATGGATCAGGAATATCTCAGGGAATAGAGTGGGGACAACTACCTACAGCCCGAAGCTATGGCTTTAATATCAAACTTAGCTTCTAATCTGGTGTTGAATTTTAAATTTAGAACGATGAAAAAGATAAAAATAATTATATCCGCTATTGTGCTCTGTGTAATGTCATTCAGTTGTGATGATGATTTCGCTGAGTTAAATACCGATCCAACTCAGCCACTAGATACGAATGAAGCTTTCTTGTTTGCAGGAGTCTTGTCTTCAATGCCTTTTAATAACAATCAGGTTTTATACCTTGACAACCATAACATGTACCAATGGTCACAATTATCTGCATCCACAGGAGGGCCGGAAGAAATAATCAATTTTGCTCAGGAAGCCGTATGGAACCAATATTATAGTATGTTAAGAACTGCCAGCGATTTGGAAGCAAGACTTCTCAAAGAATCCAATCAGGACTTAAATATCAATAGAAAGGGCATGCTTATGATCGTAAAGGCCTACATGGCTCTTAAAGCCACAGATTTGTATGGGCCAATGCCTTATTTCGAAGCAGGACTGGGTGCAACAAGTGAAGTCAGGCCTGAATATACTTCTCAGGCAGATATTTATGCATCAGCATTAGAAGACCTGAAGTGGGCAGCAGATAATATGACTACCGATAGTGATCAATTTTCTTATGGTTCCGGAGACGTGATATATAATGGTGACATTACTCAATGGCGTAAACTTGCCAATTCATTGCGATTGAGATATGCATTACGTATGTCAAATGTTGACGAAACTGCTGCAAAAGCAATTATTTCAGAAATATTGGCACCTACAGAACCATTGGTAATGACTAGTGCCAGCGATAATTTGGAATTTACTGTAGCAGACGGTTTTGGGGTAACTCTTTATTACGGCTTTCAGTATTATGAAGGAATAAGAATGGGAGAGGTAGCATGGGGTGCTATGACCGAGGGTGATCCAAGCATCACAGACGGCAGTAACATTATTGACCCCAGGGTTCATATTTATTTTGAAACCAATGAGGACGATGAATGGGTAGCAATGCCACAATCACCAGCTGATCGCGACCTTGTCACCAATCATCCTTATGATGGCCCCAGAAGAGGGCAGGATGATTCTTTTTCTTTTAGAGGAAATTATTCTGCATTCAATTGGTATTTAGTCAATGGACCTGCTAATGGCAATGCCGGTGCTCAGGTTCATATTGGTTATCCCGAAGTATGTTTTTTAATCGCCGAAGCTTATCAAAGAGGTTTTGCTACAGGTAATGCACAGGAATGGTATGAAAAAGGAATCAGGGCTTCCATGGATCAGTGGTATGAATTTGGAGCAGGTGGCAGACACCTCAATGACCTTTGGGAAACAGCTCCTGCTAAACCAAGTGATGCAGAAATAGATGCTTATATCGCCAATTCCAAAATAGCATATAATACTACTGACGGGTTAAAATTAATTCATACTCAAAGGTGGTTGAATTCATTCCTTAATTCTGAAGAAGCATTTCATTTGTATAGAAGATCAGGACTTACTCCCCGGGTAGAAGTAAGAGATGATGTGTCTAATGACCTTCAAGATCCCAGAAGGATAACCTATCCGGCTGATGAGGTCAACAACAATTACGCAAATTATTCTGCCAATACTGCCCGACTTACAGGAGGAGACAAAGTTACTTCCAGGGTATGGTGGGATGTTAACTAAATAACATCAACAATTCAACCTACAAAGCAACTCATCATTTTTGATGGGTTGCTTTTCTTATTACATGGAATCCCTGCCTGACGGACAGGCTGGCATGAAATAATTACACAAAAACAACTATTAAAGGTATTAATGAACTATTTCCATGTTTCTTAAATTAGACACATATAAAAACTATCTAAGATGAAAATACATTTTATGAAGATCAGCCTGATTCTGATTATAACAATTCTTATTAACTCTTACTCCTACAGTCAGTCAACAGATTGTGAAGTTAAAATTGAAAGTATTTCAGGATCATATACAGGTGATTGCAAAAAAGACCTTGCTCATGGGCAAGGGATATCAAAAGGAACAGATACTTACGAAGGTGAGTTTAAAAAAGGATTTCCCGATGGTAAAGGTAAATATACATGGAGCAATGGTGATGTTTATGAGGGAGGATTCAAGAAAGGATCAAAAGATGGAAAAGGTATTCTAATTGTTGGAAAGGTTATCAAGGAAGGATACTGGAAGGAAGATGAGTTTATAGGAAAAGATCCCTATACCTACAAAGTAATGAGCAGAGACAACACAATCACCAAAATTACAGCAATAAGAAAAGGTACAGATAAAAATCAGGTTGACATTACTTACCAAAAATTAGGTAGAAAAGTTAGTTATGGCAATATTCAGGTTAAAAATTTAGTTGGTAATTTTGGTAGTATCGTCCAAAATCAATGGGTAAAAACGATGCAAGCTGTCGAATATCCCGTTAGAATGGTGATAAGTGGCAATGATAATTTTGATTTACTAATTAATCAACCAGGCTATTGGGTTGTAACTGTAGAACTAGTGAAATAAAGGATTTATCACATTGCAGAACCTATTTACAAAAGGTCAATCTCACTACTAAAAAGTATCCTCTAAATATAGAGTTTTCTCAAATGAGATGCGTCATATTAAATATATCCCTACTTATCTTTTTTACTTTGTCAAAGACAGAAGTACATGCCCAACTAATAAAACCTTATTGGACAAGTACTTATGCGAATTTAGGGACATTCTCATCTCCCAGGGCAACAGACTTAAATAATGATGGAATCAAAGACATTGTATTGGGAGCTGGCAGGCAGGAATTCAATCATTGCGATTCTTCCGTTATTGCCTTGGATGGTACTAACGGCGAATTGCTCTGGAATATACATGCACGAGATCAAATTTTCGGATCGCCCGACTTTATGGATATCAACAATGATAACATTCCTGATGTGTTTATAGGAGGCAGGTCAGCAGAGTTCATGGCCATTAATGGGAAAACCGGACAGATAATTTGGGAATTCTTTCCTGAGGGAGACACCTCTGATTTCAGGGCTCAAAATTTATTCAATTTTTACAATCCTCAGTTTATCCCTGATCAGGATCGGGATGGGATAAACGATATACTGGTTTCCAACGGTGGGGATGTCACAGCCCAGCCTTATAATGAAAACAGACCCGCAGGTTCTCTAATGGTAATAAGTGGAAAAACCGGAAAGCAGTTGGCCAAGGCAACAATGCCAGACAAAAGAGAAATTTATATGTCAATTGTGGTAGATGACTTAGACAGCAATGGGATATTGGATGTGGTTTTTGGTACTGGAGGTGAAACAGTCGGGGGAGGTTTGTACCGATCCACTTTGTCGGACATATTGAAAAATGACCTTTCAAAAGCAATATTATTGGCTACTGGCGAAAAAAAAGGGTTTATTGCTCCACCAGTTGTCGCTGATGTAAATCGGGATAATATTAAAGACATCATAGTCAACAGCGTAGATGGCCGTATGATGGCTTTTAATGGCATTGACAATCAGGTGATTTGGGGTGGCAAAATACCAGATACTGAGTCATACTCATCTTTGGCAGCAGGAGATATAAATGGCGATCACATTCCTGACTTTTTCACTACCTATGCCATTGGAGTCTGGCCAAAATTAGAAAGTACAAGGCCATTTTTGGTTGATGGATCCAAAGGTGAAATAGTCTTTATGGACAGTATTGGATTTTACCAAATGAGTTCTCCGGTAATGGGTGATTTTAACAAAGATGGAAATGTAGATGCTCTTTTGAATGTAAACTTTTTTTTGCCAAACGAAAAAGGAGAAAAAACCATCCACAACACCATGTTAGTGTATGATTTTTTTCATCAAACTAAATTTGCAATAGCTGAACCAATGGTCGGCTCCAATGTTGCTTCAACTCCGTGGATTGGTGATTTGGACGATGACGGATTTCTTGATATCATTTACTGTAACATGACTACTCCGGATCGTGTATATACCTTTGATGGCATGCGTGTAATCAGGTTGAAAACAGATTTCCCTGTCAAAAGCAATGTTCTGTGGGGCTCTTACATGGGTAATAATTACAACGGTGTGTTTAACGACAAATAAGATTCCTTAACTCAGGAAGAATTAACCACGCTTTAAAACAAAAACATTCGTTAATGTTTTCGAAACGTCAGTAGATAATACATTTTTGAATACTGAAACTATGAAAACTGAACCGATAATGCTCAAAATAAAATACGGAACAACTCTCCTTTTATTTTTTATATCTTTCGTTACTACTCTTGCTCAGGATTTTAATTTGAACATACGCAATGCTACAGTCAACTTTGGATCTGTCAAACAAGAGACTTTGGTTACAGATTTTGAATTATCGTATGATAAACTCAAAAGAGAATGGTGGAAGTACGTAAAACGACATGCTCTAATGGACAATATGGGTACTCATCATGAAAACAAAATTCTTGCTAAAACCAATCAATCAGCTACTGATATTATTTTCCTTTCACTTGTGAGTGACAACAACAAAAACCAGCCAACTTTGAATATTTCCCTAAAAAAAGATAACCTGAGTGATCAAAACATTCAACGATACAATCAGTATTTGAAAGACCTGATGATTGATTTCAAAGTAGGGTTGTATTCCTCCATAATGCAAAAACGCATTGAAGATCATGAAAAAAAATCAAAAAAAGTAAGCTCCAAAATAGGAAAACTTGAACGATCGAATACAAAACTGGAATCGTCTAAGAATAAGAAAAATACCAACCCGGAAACAATTGCAAAAAAAATCAATGTCAACAATACTATGATTGAAAAACTCAGAGTTGAGTTATTCGCTCATCAAAAAAAAATAGAAACATTGAAAAATGATCTTATGAAAATCAAATAAGTTTACTTTTCGCAAACTATTCTCTGATATTCCTCTTCCCTGTAAGCTTGTGTTCTCACCGTTTCACCAGTACTGTTTTTATAAACCGCCACATAGTATCCAGCTTCCCTGATTGATTTTTCACACAAGTAAAAAGGCACTTCTTCTGTACCAAGGTTTATGATATCGTTAAAAGTGGGTTCAAACAATTCTCCGTTTTTCATACTGTAAACCCCCATACCAGTTTTGGTTCTGTATTTGATGATTGTATTTTGGCCTCTTTTGGAAACATATTCAAAATCCAACATTCCTGAAAATAATGCTTTGTTGCTATAAATATCGTAAAGAGCCCATTCTTCAGTGCTTTTCACCAAAGCCACACTGTCTGTCCAATACAGTATTTCATCATATTCGTTATCTAGAATATTCTCATTCTCAATATTGTACAAACCTTTTTTTCCTCTGGATTTGGTTATAAGCAACTGATCATTGTAGGGTTTTAGTTTTTCATCAAACTTCAAACTGATCAGCACCCGGTTGTTAAAGTTGTAGGCTCCAAATCTGCCATTATACAATACTGGTGCAATACCCTTTTCTGCCTCTCCTATAGCATCATATCGGATTCGCATAATCAAACGAGTCTCTGTATCCATCGCTCCATATTCGTCCTTCGATTTTGCCGAAAAGACCTCATCAGAGATATATCCAATTTCATACACCGATTCTATCACCCTTTCTCCATCACGATAAAGAATGTTCTTACCATTTCGGCTGATCACCAAAAAGTGCACGTTTGTATTCTTTCCAGAGCCTATGGAACGCAACTTCTCATTTTTAGAAAACTCAACCACTTTCTTATTAGGAAAAATAGCTGTCCCATTCTCACCTCTGAAAACCATAGCTATGTCCTCTCCCAGTAACTTAACAGAATCTAACCCAACAATAGGCGCATCACCTAATGGCTTGCTGTAAACCGACCATTTTTTATTACCAACTACCATAGCAATCCACCGATCATTTTGCACCACATCAGAGTAAAATTCTTCCTGAAGCTTTTCTGTTTTTTTATCAAAAAGTCTGTATCCGTCTGGTTGCTTTATCACCCAAATATCAGATTTGGTATTTATTCTCTGCTGTCCTGGTGGCACTACTTCATTCAACAATGAATCAAGAAGCACTTCATTGTCACCGTCAAAACATATCACATGTTTTCCTATAGTCTCAAACTCTTCATACTTGAATTTTGGAACAAAAGAATTATTCTTTTTACCTTCAACAATAAAGTCAGAGACAAGATTCACAGAAACCCTTCCTTCGAGTTCTATAATCAAATACTTACCAGTAATGTAAACATTGTCGTATTTAGGAGTAATTACTTCCTTACCAAATATGGAGCTAACTCCGAATTTTCCGGATTTTTTAGTCTTAAGAAGATTTGGGCTCAACATAGATATTTCCTGATACTTAGAAGGTAATATTTGAAAACCCGTTTTGTGCATAGCTCCTACTGCACCATCCTTTTTTATGACCAAAACTCCAGCACCCAAATGAGTAACCTTATTGAATTTGCCAATGTAAACTGTATCCAGTTTTCTATTTACCAGCAAATGTGTTTTGTTTAGTGTAACATCTAAAACATCATCTTTTATATTCCCACAATAGTACCGGGGCGAGATTTCCTCAAACATATAGTCTATTAACATGTCGCCCTGCAAATTGGCAAAACCATATTTATCTTCAGCAAGATAGGGAACCAAAACAGCTTCATTTACTTCTTCCAAAACCTTTAATGAATCCTGATAAAGCTTCCATGATTTGCTTTTCAATAACCGAATATAAGCTTCATTATTGGCATCAAGATAATAGAGCATGTTCAGGGCTTTCTTTTGCAAAGCAGGATTATCATGCTTTTCTATGAATTCGACCAACCCATCACACTCCCCAAAAGTTGTTAAATCATTGAAAACCTTTTCTTCCAGTTTTTGACGATAAGGGGTCTCAGGATGATTATTAAGAAAAGCTTCAATATCATCTTTTTTTCCCGATCTGGTCTTTTCTTCAAATATCAGCCTGTTGTACTCTTTAGTAGCCTGATCCAATTCCTGAGCTTCAGGATAAGTATCCATGAAACTTTTGTAAGCCTGCCAACTGCCTTCATCTGCTGCCAATTTATACGCAACGGTATTTCTCAACTTAACTACCTCCTCATACTGAACTGAACTGGTATAGTTTAAAATAAAATAATTATACCCTTCCAGAGAATTCTTATCCAAGGATATAGCATAAGCCAAGCTATCGACAATAGCATGCTGCGTGCTTAAATGTACCTCAGTTACCTCATCTTTAATTAGGCTTTCCTTCTCCTTATCATCAAGGTTTGTAAACTCTGATTGCGCTCTCAGGATGAAAAAATGAGCCGAATCGACATTGTATCTGGAAAATCCTGTAGTAGAATAAAGCTTCGAATAGACATATTTCGATCCGGGGTTTATACTATCCTTCTCCAGAGATTTAAGAATAAGCTCTTCTACCTTTTCATATTCTCCTTTTTCCAATGCTTTTAGGGCCGATTTGGTTTTGTCTGCAAGTGAAACAGTGGCAACTCCAAGTACTGCAATAAGTATAGTAAATAGCTTTATAAAGGAATAATTTCTAACCGTTATATCCAACGCCTCTTTTTTTATTGATGTTCAATCCGTGAAATTACAAAAAGTAAGCCAAGGTTGCCTGATTTTATGAAAAGGTATCTTCATAAAAGTAGCTGGGCAAAGCTAACAGCAATTCATAAACTTGTTTGATATGAAAATGAGCAAACCATTTCTATATCCTTTTTTAGTAAAAAAATAGCCCTTCTTTTAAAAGAAGAGCTATTCCATATTAATCAAAGGTTATTTCACTGACTAAACCTCCCAGCCTTTTCTATGTTTCCTTCCCACGAACTGGTTGGCTTCTTCTTGATTGGTAATCCGCATATTTTCCCCATCCCACAGCAACTTTTTACGGGCAAAAAACTCCATTTTCCCTTTGCTGTTTTCTTTTCTCAACATATAACTTCTAATTGCCAGATTACCCATTAATACCGTTTCTGTCATAGGCCCGGCATAATCAAATGAGGAGGTAAGAGCCTTGTGTTCAGTACTATTAAATCCCGCTTTACAGGCATCCACCCATTTGCGTTGGTGCCCATATTCCGGTTCTTCATCATCCTCTACTTCAGGACCGAATTCTGTAGTACCATCGTTCAGGTAAAGCTTTGGCATAATTGGAGAACTGTCATTGATATTGGTTGAAATGATACCTTTTTCTCCGATGATCAATACTCCGTTGGCACTATTTGACCCTCCAATGTCATGATCGGCCGGAATGATATCCGGATGGGAAGGTCTGATACCCCCATCGCTCCAGGTCATTTCAATAGGGGATTTACTTTTTTCTGTAGCACCAAAATGTAAAGTGATAAAAGAGGAAGGTGGACATCCTTCAGGATTGTAATTAGCAGACCACATTTGAGAGTATATAGCACCTACACTACACTCGGCATCAGTAGGGTATTTTAGCCCCAAAGTTCTAAATGGGATATCGACAAGGTGACATCCAACATCTCCTAATGCTCCTGTACCATAATCCCACCAACCCCGCCAGCTAAACGGATGCAGGTTAGGAATATAATCTGTCTGTGCTGCCGGACCCTGCCATAAATCCCAGTACAGATCTTTTGGTTTTTTTGAAGCATCTGGTTGTGCCATCGCAAAGCCCTGTGGCCATACCGGACGATTAGTCCAAATCTGAACTTTAGAAATTTTACCAAGCTTGCCTGAATCTATCCAACTCTGCACCATTCCCAACAGTGGGTTAGAACCGCCCTGATTCCCCATTTGGGTCACTATTTTTTTGTCCCTGGCCATTTGCGTAAGTATTCGGGCTTCCTCTATATTATGGGTCATAGGCTTTTGCACATATACATGTACTCCCCTTTGCATTGCAAAAGAAGCAGCCGGCCCATGAACATGATCAGGAGTAGAGATCGTAACCGCATCAATGTCTTTTTCTTTATCCAACATCTCCCTGTAATCGTTGTATAATTTTGCTTTGGGAAATGCTTCCACTGTTTTACTTGCTCTTTCTCCTGAAAAATCAACATCACAAAGAGCCATCACTCTTTCACGACCGCCAACTGAAGCATTACGAATGTCACTGGCTCCCTTTCCACCAGCTCCGATGGCTGCCAGGTTTAACCGGTCACTTGGAGCGATATACCCTATGCCACCAAGCACATGCCTTGGCACTAAAAAAAAGGAGGATACAATGGCACTGTTTTTAATAAAATCCCTTCGGGAAGAAGCAATTTTAGATTTGATAGTTTCTTTCATTTTATGTGTTTTGTTCAGTTGAATGGCTTAATAATATACATTTTTACTGAATAATGCTTGCATTTCCCATTTTTTTAGATGCTAAGAATTCCTCAAATACTCAGCAATACCAGAAAACCTGTAAATTAAAAGTCAACCCCTCTCTTGAAGCAATTGCATACAATACCATTCCTGCCGCAACAAATGAAAAGGTCCTTTGTATAGGTTTCCTTTAGCACTCTGGGCTAACGTGCCATCCCTGTGTAAATAACCAAACCATTCACCATGCTTTTTATCATGGAAATGGCTGTAGCTGTATTCATGTACCATTTTATGCCATTGAGCATACTTTTCATCTCCTGTAAGTGTAAAAGCCAAAAGGGTGGCGATAATAGTTTCATTGTGTGGCCACCAAAATTTCATATCCTGCCAATATTCCTGCACTGGTTTGTTGTACACATCCCGAAAATACAGAATTCCTCCATACTTCTGATCCCAGCCTCTCTCCCACATATAGTCCAGCATACGACAGCCTAAGTCTATGAGTTCAGGGTCATTTCCTCTGAGTTTTGCTTCATTCAGTATAAACCATGCCCCTTCAATCGCATGGCCGGGATTCAATGTTCGTCCATCAATGTGGTCTATGATACTTCCATCGAGAGCTACCTGCTCCATCACACACCGGATATCATCTTTCACGAAGTACTTTCTTATCTCTTCTATACAGTTGTCAATAATAGCCTGACATCTGGGATCACCAATTGTGCCCTTTACTTCCCTTGCTGTATTGAGCATGATCATTGGAATCCCTATGCCTCTGGAGGGACGAATCGAAGTATCCTTTGGAGGAAATATCTCTGGATGAGCTGCATAATGAATGCACTTACCAAACAGTTCACGGGCTTTTTCCGCAACCTCAGCACTTCCCGATGCTTTGGCATAAGCAGCATAGGCAATCACAGCAAACGTGTCAGAGAAAAAATACCTCCTTTTCCTGATAGGTTGTCCATCTCTGGTCATGTGGAAAAACATACGACCATCCGAATCAAAGCATTTTTGACTTAAAAATTCATACCCCAATCGGGCACCTTCGAGCCACTCCGTTTTTTGCTCTACTGTATTGTACAAGGTAGCCAGCATCCAGGTTGCCCGACCCTGAAACCATACGGATTTGTCATCATCGATCAAACTGCCATCAGTATCACGCATAAATAAAAAGCCCCCAAACTCTTTGTCATAAGACCTGGGAAACCAAAATGGTATCGTATCACCAAGCAATTGATCTTTGTAGAATTGGCTAAGTTGATGTAAATCCTGAATGCTGTAATTCATAAATCTAAAGATAATCAGTTAAGGTAGTTTAGAGGAGAACTGCTGAAAATTGATCTTCCTGGCATCTTCCTCAAACAATCCATATTGTTCGTCAGACATATTATTTATAGGAAGCCTGAATTTTCCACAGTCCATTCCAATCAATTTCATGTATGCCTTACCCACAGCAATACCTCCATATTTTCCAAGGAGCCTAATCATGTCAATTGAGGTTTGTTGTAACTTCCTTGCCTTTTCATGGTCATTTTTATTATAGGCATCCATCAGATCAAGATATAGAGGTGCAGCATAATTATAGGTACTTCCCACTGCACCTTTGGTACCTACAGCTAAAGCAGAAAGCATGTTTTCATCCCGACCCCAAAGCATATCATATTTCCCATTTCTAAAACGGAGGCATGAAAGATAATCCATAAAATCCTCATGCGTGTATTTGATTCCTGCAAAATTTGGAATGTGTCCATCTACAGTCTCAAGCAGATTGATCATGGAAAAATTCACCCCTGTAAGTACAGGGATGTGGTAATAATAAAAAGGCATATCCGGTACTGCATCCGCAATTTCCTGACACGCACTGGCAAGCATTTCTATACTGGCAGGTTTAAAATAAAAAGGAGCAGTAAATGAAACTGCATCCAGGTCGCATTCCCTGGCATGGATGGCAAGTTCCTTGCAATCGGCAATGCAAGTACCACCAAGAAACATCATCACTTTAAAATCAGTATCATCCTTTGTGCAGGCTCCCCATGCTTTAGCAAGCTTTTTCTTTTCGTCGAGAGTCAGTGAAACACCTTCCCCGGTAGAACCACAAATAAATGCCCCAGAGATACCATTTTGTTTAAGCATCTTATAATAGGGAGGGATAAGCTCAGGGTTAATGGAGCCATCGGGAAACATCGGTGTAAATGGAGCTGCAATAAGCCCCGCAAGGTGTTTATGATTCATATTTTACGGATTAACAGTCTTCTTTTTATTTAGCAGATCAATTTCTTCAAGCTTAAACCGGACACAAAGTATGTATGGACGTTCTCCAGCATCCCAGTGACCATAAGTGGTAGCTACAATTGTTCCATCAGGCAAAACCTCAACTCCGGGATAGGCTGTATCGTATTCCCAACCATCTTTCGAGATATGATTTTCTTTAAGCCGTACTACATATTGACCTTCTCGACCATGAACCAAGTCGTCATAGGTTCCTACCCATCCACCCCAATCGGTTTCAAATGGACGGTTATCTGTTTTATTATCAGGTGAAATTATTCTAAAGCTGATAAATATCCTTCCATCAGGAGTATATCTGGCAGTATGACGATCGCCAGTCAGAGACAAAGGAAGTTCACGTGGTTTCGTCCATGTTTTGCCTTCATCGTCAGAAAAAATTATGTGTGAATTTTTTTTTCGCTTGTTTTCACGCAACAATACAGCGATTTGTTTTCCATCCGGTGAGCGTATTACACCAGGTTCACAGAGCAATACTGTACTGTCTTCATACACATTTCTGGGATCGGACCAGGTCAACCCACCATCGTAACTAAAAGTACTATACAACATCATTGAATCTGATTTCACTCCTGCTGGTGAACCCCAAAACTCTTGATCTCCACCTTTGATAAATCGTCCGTCATCATGAAACATTGCCATGTAATGGCCTTTAGTATTAAGTGCCTCGGTAAATCCCATTACAGTAATACCACCCCAATCACCCACTGGCTTTAGTTCACTCCATGTTTCACCATCATCTTCACTTACTGATATTCTTACAGGATACAGACCAGACCACATAATAATGCGCCTGTTTCCATCTGCATCCACTACCCTTTTCAGTGTAGGGGTTTCCTTACTTGTCGCCCAGCTTTCTGGCACAGGCAATCGTTCACTCCAGGATAAGCCTCCATCATCACTTCTCTTCAATATTACGGGACCCCGTCCGTGACCTTTAGGATAGGACGCATAAATGGTTTTACCATCCTCTAGCAAAATTGTCGAAACATGCCCGAGGTACTGTCCCTGTTCACGGTCAACCACAACCTGTCGATCGAGTTCTCCATTGAGGTCAATAGCGGGTATCGTTACCGTATTCATTATATCCACTGAATTGTCAGTTGGTACTTCTTTGTTTGTGCGTGGCATGCAACCCCAGGAAACCAAAACCCCCAAGGCAACCACAAAAAATCTGTTTTTCATCTTTTCTTATCTTAATCGTTCTATTTCGAAATTAATTTATCTCCATACCATTTATATGTAATACATAATAAACATTAAGGAAGGATTTAAGCGGCTAATTAGTTGAAAAAATACTTGTAATCCAACAAAACGTTGATAAATTGCACCAGGTAATTAATATTAAGTAATACATAATATGGCTTTATCCGAAATAAAGAGAGAGCATACCGGGTCAAATACCTCCTCATTGGTTGATAAAGTAGAGGCAAGACTTGTTGAACTATTGCAACAACGGAAATTAAAAGTTGGTGATGTGATTCCAAAAGAGATGGAACTGGCGGATACCTTGGGAGTAAGTAGAACGGTAATAAGAGAAGCCCTGCTTCGATTGCGTGTGGTTGGTTTGATTGAATCCAAAAAAAAGAAAGGCTCTGTAATCACCAGTCCTGATATTTTCAATGTCATGGGTAAAAGTTTGAATCCTTACATTCTGGATCAGGATACCCTAAAGGGAATGTTTGAGCTCAGGCTTATTTTAGAAATAGGCATGGCTGACTTTATTTTCCAGCGCATTACTCCTGACGACATACTTCAGCTTAATGAGATTGTTTCCAAAGATGAGCCGGAAGCCACAGCACCACACGTATTTTCTATCGATCACGAAATTGCTTTTCATTCCAAATTGTATGATATAACTGGCAACCAAAGCCTGAAAAACTTTCAGAAACTATTACTTCCGCTCTTCGATTATGTCCATCACAGTGGACTGTTAAAAATCCAGGTGGATAGCCGCAGATTTGTCTCACACAAAGGTCTGGTTGATATTTTGGAAAATGGTTCTCCGGAACTTTTCAGGAATGCCATGCGCAACCATTTAGAAAACCACTTTTCACGTTTGTTTTGAATAAATCATTAATTATAAAAGTAATCTTCCTATTACTCCTATCAGGAAAACTGTCTGCAAATAAAGGCGAACCAATTAACCGGATAGAGCAACGCAACATTGGCAGTATTAAAGATATCGAAGGAGTAAAAGGCGATGAGGGATTGGCTGGTACTTTCGCTGGAGTAGTTGGCGATTACCTGATTGTGGCAGGAGGGTCTGCGTTTCCTGAGGGCAAACCATGGGAAGGTGGCACCAAATACTTTTCAGATGTCCTTATGGTATTTGAACGCACCGAAGATGGTGATCTCATACAAACAGGACTCTCGACAAAACTACCTTTTGGAGTAGCTGAAGGAGCATCAGTAACTACGGACAAAGGACTGATTTGTATCGGAGGAATTACAGCTACCGATTTAAGCGATGAGGTACTTTTGATTTCCAGAAATGACAACATCACAATAGAAAAGTTGCCCAAACTTCCCAAGGCTATTAAAGGAGCTGCTGCTGCTGCAATAGGTTCGCAACTGTATGTAGTAGGGGGAGAGAGTCCGGAAGGTATTGTTTCTGATTTTTTAATGCTGAATCTTGACAATGTCAATGAAGGGTGGCAAAAACTGCCTGACTTTCCTAAGACTGTAGCGTATGCTATGACTGTAGCACAAATGGATGGTGAAGAAGTAAGTCTGCATGTTTTTGGTGGCAGATCCAAAAGTAGTGGTGAGAAGATCAATACCTTTTATTCTTCAGTATATAGATTTCGGATTTCTACAGGCAAGTGGCAAGAGATGCAAAACATCTGTCTCAACAATAAAAAACCCCTGCCTTTAGCAGCTTCAGCAGTCGCTCCTATTGGAGCCTCCCATGTAGTACTGGTTGGAGGTGATAACGGGTTCACTTTCAATGCAGGCGAAAGAGCTATCAATGCCATGCAAGCAGGCGACCCTGACGCACAAACCCGCAGAGACTCTTTGTGGCAAAACCACCCAGGATTCAATAACAAAATTTTGATTTACAATACAGTAACAGATACCTGGTTTGAAGCAGGAAAGTGGCAAGGCACCCCTATTGCTGTTGCTCCGGCTGTTAACTGGAACAATTCCATCATTGTCGCAGCAGGAGAAATTCGCCCCGGTGTTCGCAATCCGGAAATAGTACAACTCAGCTTTTCTGTCAAGCCCGATTTTGGCTGGCTAAATTACCTTGTACTTGGCCTGTATTTTGGTGGAATACTGTTCCTTGGTTTTTTCTTTATGAAAAAAGAAAGCAATACAGATGACTTCTTCAAAGCCGGAGGCCGGATTCCCTGGTGGGCCGCCGGAATCAGTATTTTAGGCACTTCACTCAGTGCCATCACATTTATTTCCATTCCAGCAAAATCTTACGCTACGGACTGGAGGATGTTTGTTTACAACATGCCCATCGTACTCATCGTACCTATAGTTATCCGGTATTACCTTCCGTTTTTCCGCAGGTTCAATTTTGATACAGCCTATGAATACCTGAACATTCGCTTCAACCGATCTGTTCGTTGGCTGGCATCATCCTTATTTGTATTTTTCATGGTTAGTCGCATTGCCATTGTTCTTTTTCTGCCTGCTCTTGCATTGAATGCGGTGGCAGGTTTCAGCGTGTATTGGGCCATCATCATTATGGGTGTGGTTACCATCATCTATTGCACCAGTGGTGGCATTGAAGCAGTAGTATGGGGAGATGTGGTACAGTGTTTTATACTATTGTCAGGCGCATTTGTAGCCCTTATGTTTATGCTCACAGGTGTTGAAGGCGGACTGGGTAGTTTTATTGACATCACTGTGCAACAACAGAAGTTTCATACATTTGATTTTCGTTTCGATTTTTCACAACCTGTATTCTGGGTGGTAATAATAGGTGGTTTGGCTAATTCCCTGATTTCTTTCACCAGCGACCAGAGTATCGTGCAACGGTACATGACTACCCATGATGAAAAAGCAACTGCCAGAAGCATCTGGCTCAATGGATTATTGAGTATTCCGGTTACCATCATTTTTTTTCTGTTGGGAACAGCACTGTATGCCTACTACACCTCTAATCCTGAACGCTTGTCAGTAGTAAATCCCAATATCGATTCGGTCTTTCCTCAATTTATTGTAGGACAAATGCCGACCGGAGTAGCAGGATTATTGATTGCGGCCATTTTTGCGGCTGCTATGTCCACACTTTCCTCTAACATCAACTCAGTAGCAGCAGTAGTTACCTCCGATTTTTATAAATCCATAGCAAAAAACAGTTCCACTTCTGACAGCATGCGCATTGCACGTTGGTCGGGTATCATAGTAGGAATTTTGGGAATTGGGATGGCACTGATACTGGCAACCTGGAACATCGCCTCACTTTGGGATCAGTTCAATACTTTTGTTGGACTCCTTACCGGTGGATTGGGAGCTCTGTTTATCATGGGCATATTCTTTCCAAGAATATCAGGCTCAGCTGCATTAATTGGCACTATTGGTAGCCTGGCTATTTTATTATTTGTAAAAAATCATACTGATCTCTCATTTCTACTCTATGGCTTAGTGGGTCTTGTTACAAGTATAGCACTGGCATTGATAGCGAGTATATTTAAACCCAACCAAAAAGAAATAACCGATTTTACGTGGCACAGCCACAAAAAAAGCCGTTGACCATTAACATCAATTTTTTACTTGAATATTCCATATTTACTCAGATCCATCCAATTCCGCTTCCAACGACAAGTATAAATGTATAAGATTTCGAGCAGTCTGATGACTATAATTATCCCATTCGGGTTCTGTCCACCTCATTTTAGCAGTGCTAAAGATTCCTTTTTCGACCAATAAGCATTTGAAAAATTTAATGGAATTTCCCACTTCCTGGTTTGTAAATGATAAAATCGGAAGCATTTTATAGAACAATACTTTGGCTTTATCCTCATTGCCATTTTGGTACAACAGAAATATTTTTTTATAAAGCCGTACCATTGCACATTCCGGTATCATAGCATCCACACCTCTTTCCAATGCCTCGATCAGTTGTGTGACAGCCCATCCACCTGAAACATAAAAATCATTTCCCAATGCTTTTTTTACTGCTGTGTATTTTGGTCCGGAAGGTAATGTTTCAATTTTAATCCCAGATATCGTCGGTATTTCACTCACAAGCCTGGTAATTATGTCCAGGCTCATCCCCGATCCATTGAGTTCAAAATCCTGAACAACAATTGGTGAAGAAAAACCATCGGTCATCTGACGGAAATATGGAACGATTGAATCCTGATTTTTATAGTGTATGGAAGGAACCTGAATCAAACATGCAACTCCTCCATGATCCTGAGACCACTGAATAAGCTTTCTACTGATTTCCACATCATCACTTGACGCACCCACAATTATTGGCACTCTTGAATCAACTGTCTTGAACACAAATGACAATAATTTCAAACGCTCTTCCTCTGTGAGGTATCCTATTTCACCAGCCACACCGGTACAAATCAATCCATCACATCCGGCTGCTATAGCATCTTCTATCAGGTTTTGCAGGCTCACAAAGTCCAATTCCCCTTTTCTGTCAAACGGTGTTTGAATAATAGGGAATATTCCTTTAGGTAAGTTTTTGGTTTGCATGATAATTATTTGGCTGACATTTTACTCATATTAATATTATCCAAATCTGAAATAAGAATTCTTAGTACTTCAATTTTCTGCTTTTTGGAACCAGCAAAAGCTATATAAAGGTAATTTTCATGCTGTAATACATGAGGATAATCTATTTGCCTTCCTCCGGTCAGATAGCCCATTTTATCGAATACCATTCCGTCATTGCTGATAGAAATGGTCAACGGATCCCTTTTCTTTGGATTGGAGTTGGACACCAATACATAACGGCCATCACTCAGTCTGATACCATGAAATTTTGAGGTGGCATCCGGAAAGTTGGTTTGTACCGGGGTACTCCACGTAGTACCATTGTCAGTGGAAAATGCCCGGTACAGGTAGCCGCTTTTCCGATTGTCACGGAAAAGAGCCATCAAATCTTTATCATTTGGTAATATCCACCAGTACGGTTCTTCAGCAGTTAATCCCTTATTGGTACCCAAAACCGGAAAAGACTTCCACTGATCAAATGACTCCACGCCACCTACAAGAAATTCCACTCCATTTTCCTTATAGTCGTAAGTTCGGCGAGACATCAGCCACTCCCCGGTCGGCAATTTTTTTGGAGGAAAATTATTGATCGTATTGTCATGAACCTGCCCAAAATCCATCCACGCTCCCGTTTCTTCATTCCAACGAAAAGCCCTCAGCTCAAGACTTTTTCCAAAAAAACCTGCTGCTTCGTCCAATGAAGCAAGTGCCAACAGGTCTCCTTTATACACCCAAAACCCTCTGGCAATCCACCTCAACCCCTCTTCTGTCCTTGTGTTGTAGTGCGGAGAATCAGGATCCGAATTAGGCGGATAAGGAGTTAAGAGCTTAGGTGCCGTCCAGTTTAAGCCATCTTCACTGGTTGCATATTTCACTACCTGGCCTACCCTGTCTTCCACTCCTGGCCCATCGCTCCACATGATCCAAAAGTGATCATTATGATGAATCAGGTAGCTGTGTTGGTTGACTCCATCTTTGGCTTGTACATCACTGACCACTACGTGCTGAGAGGGCACTTTCGGCAATTTATCAAATTCGATATGATGTGAATCTTCAAACCAATCGCCTGAAAGCATTAGCGGCGATTCAGGATTAATCTTTGGATCAGGATAATTGTCTTTTTTAGTACTGCATGAGAAAAGACTTCCAATCAATGCCAGAGCTACAAGGTGTGTTTTTGTAAAATGTTTAATCATAGTCTAAATATAAAATCAAGGATTGGTTATTTAGTCACTTTTATGGTTTAATGATGCTTCATACTGATGTCAATTTATAAATGTAAAAGATCAAACAACCGTATTTGGTTGTTATGGAATGAAATTAAATTAATAATTCATTAGATTTGAGAAAAGTATAGTGCATATATAACGCACACAGTGCGCTATGCTCAAATGTTATGATCAATTTTACCAGACTTAAAATCTCAGATATATGAAAAAAATAGGACTTTTATTATGTGGCATAATTATCTCAAATTGGTGTTTAGGGCAGGTTAATGATACAGGTGGGAATGTTGCGATAGGCAATCACTCCCCCTCAACTAAACTACATGTGGTTGATAATTCCAGCGGAGAGGTTCTCAGAGTTGAATCTTCTACAACTTCAAGTCAAATTAAACTTCGAGCAACAGCGACGGGAGGAATTGATTGGTCGCTAATGTCAACTGCCAATGGAGCCTCATTGGGAGGAGGTAAATTCTCGATTTACGGAAATTCTCAACATAGATTTGTTTTGGATAATCAAGGCTTCTTAGGTCTTGGATCAACCTCCCCTGCTGAAAAACTACATATTGAAGGTGGTGCTCTGCAATTCTTGAATGTGGGCGAAAATTTAAATAATGTTGACATAGTGAAAATTGGTGAGGGGTCTACAGCAAATGAATTCTCACTCGTTGGAATGTTTGCTGGAACTGGTGAATCAGGTAACGCTCTAAAATTTAGATCAAGCTGGAACGACAACCTTCTTTATCTAAGAGGTGATAACAAGATAGGTATAGGAACATCTGAACCATTGGAAAGACTTCATATTGAGAGCGGCGCATTGCAATTCTTGAATGTGGGCGAAAATCAAGATAATGTTGACATTATTAAGTTGGGAGAAGGGATAAGCGCAAACGAGTTCTCCTTAACTGGAATGTTTGCAGGAACTGGTGAAAGTGGAAATGCTATAAAGTTCAAATCCATGTGGAATGATAACCTACTTGTCATTCGTGGAAATGGAGAAATTGGAATTGGAACTGCTCTAACAGGGCCACACAAACTTGCAGTAGAAGGCTCAATTGGAGCAAGAGAGATCAAGGTAGAAACAACAACTTGGTCTGACTTTGTTTTTGAAAATGATTATGAACTCCGAACCCTTGAGGAAGTCGAACAACACATTACTGAAAAAGGACATCTTCCAGAAATTCCAAGCGAAGAAGAAGTAACTGAAAATGGTATCAACTTGGGAGAGATGGACGCTAAACTGCTTCAGAAGATAGAGGAACTGACACTCTACATGATTGAGATGAATAAGAGGTTAGGCCAACTAGAAGAGGAAAACGGAGAACTTAAGAAAGAAATATCTACCCTGAAAAAAGAATAAAGATCATAACAGGCGCTCAAACTCCATAAGCTTTCGAGGCATTTCCAAAAATTCTGCATTCAGCTAGTTTTAGTGATTTCACGAAAGTTTAGCTTACGGAGTTTAGCTAGTCGTTATGCGTCAGCTTAAAAAGACACTCGACAAAAAAATAAACGAAGAAAAATTCACAGTTTCCATTTTTACCTGTCTAATAAAATGTAGCCGAAATTAATCGACTACATTAAAATAAAAAGAATAATGCGACAGACAAGTATGTTATTAATCGCATTGACATTTGGAGTAATTTCAAATGGAAATGCACAGACAGAACAAAAGGTAAAAAACAAACAAACAATTCAAAAAACAGACAAAAGAATGGAAAACAATTTTAATGAAGAACAGAAAAAAGTATTTAGTACAATTGAAAGAATGGTAACTGCATTTCAAAACAAAGACATTGATGGCGTTTTAGCAACTTATGAAGACAATGCAATTGTTATGTTTGAACCTCAGAAACCAGTTCAAGGAAAGGAAACTTTAAGAGCGGTTTTTACAGAGTTTGTAAGTATGAATCCTCAATATACTTTCAGTGGTCACGAAGTTTATGTTTCGGGTGATATTGCAACCCATACTGCACCTTGGAAAATGGTTGGACAACTTCCAGACGGAACAAAAATTGAACAAAGTGGTTTATCAGTTGCTGTTTTAAGAAGACAAGCAGACGGAAATTGGCTTATGATACAAGACAATCCACACGGACAGTTTTTACTTGGTAAGAATTAAAAAATCCTACAAGGGTTTGCCTTCGGCAAACCCTTGTTTATTACTTTTGAATAATGGAAGAAAAAGAACTTATTAAATCGTGTATTGAAGGTAATAAACAAAGTTTTGAGAAATTGATTAACTCAATTCAACCTTTGGTTTATAATTTATCACTTAGATTTCTTTGGAACAGAATGGATGCAGAAGATGCAACACAAGAAATTCTAATCAAAGTAATTACCAATTTAAGTAAATTTAATGGTCGAAGTAAGTTCAACACTTATGTTTATCGAATTGCAACAAATTATTTGATAAATTTAAAACAAACAAATCTTGAGAAAACATTAACTTCATTTGAAGTTTTTGCAGACGATTTAAAAGCAATCAAAGAGCCAACAAGTTATGATTTACCAGACAAAAATCTTTTGGAAAAAGAAATGAAAACTGGTTGTACTTTGGCAATGTTGCAATGTTTAGACCGTGATTTAAGAATTGCTTTTATACTTGGTAGCGTTTTGAAAATAAAAAGCAATGTCGCTTCAAACATTACAAATACAACACCTGAAAATTTCAGAAAGCGACTTGAATTATCAAGAAAACATATTGGAGAATTTTTAAACTCAAATTGTGGAATTTACAATCCTTATAATAATTGTCGTTGCAACAAAAGAATAAATCCTGCTATTTCCTGTGGACGAATTGATAAAAATAAACTGAATTTTGCAGATAAGGTTGAGTTTTACAATGAAGAAATGGAAGAACTAAATTCGCTTACAGGTATTTATCAAAATCACGGGACATTTAAAAATGATGTAAATTTTATTACACAACTAAATGAAATAATTGCAACAAAAAATATAATAAACGACAACTGAATAACGAAAAAGCCGAACGCATAATCGAGTAGATGGCCAGTGAGCAAATAGCCCACTGGTGCACCTCTCACACCACCGTACGTACGGGTCTCGTATACGGCGGTTCATCGAATCGAAGGTTGCGTATTCTGGTAGTAGGAAAGCATTGATTCATACCCTT
>NZ_JBDKWG010000079.1:0-42164 GCF_040151475.1 Reichenbachiella sp. MALMAid0571
CTTGCCAAGTGATCTTCAGGTAGCCAATCGTTAAGGTCATGTGGCATAAAAGAAACTTGTTCTCTATCCGCTCCAATAAATGATATCATGCCCCAAGATATAAATAATTGGGTGGTTTATTAAGTCCGACAGACTCCTAGAGCTTTCGTTTGTTTGTTCTTTGTACGATAGGTTAAAATTGCAGGGATAATGATATTTCCGAAAGGCAAAAGCAAAAAAGATAGAGATGATATATTGATGATTTTGGCGCGACTTATTTCAGAGTTTTGATTTTCGTTTTGGAAAAGTATTTCAGGTTCGGTTTCTAAGGCTTTTGCAAGAGATTTAAGTGTAAAGCCTTTAGGTATATTTCCTGCTTCAATTCGTTGAATGGTTCTTAAAGAAAGTCCTGATTTTTCAGCAAGTTCGGATTGGGTTAGATTTTTTTCTTCTCTTAAAATTTGAACTTTATTCATTATTTTAACCACTTCACTTATGATTTTTAATTTTCTGCTAATGGCGCACGCAGGTAAAGCCCGTTCCTTGTAAAAGTATGAAATATTTTGGAAAGGGACGGGTTTTACTCGCCAGTTGTCAGATGCAGCCACCGATGAGGATCACTGGTGGAGAACTTGTATGCACCATTGATATAAAAAACCATAGATGCTTATTGTAGCTGTTTGAAAAGTACCGAACGTACTTTAGGTAAGCCAATTAATAAACTTGGAGAATCAGAGTTGTATCAATATATTTACGACCTTATTAATCACAAGAAAATATTAAAATCCAGTCAAAAGTAATTGGTTGGTGCTTTGAAACTATACAACCTCATGGTACTGGATTGGAGTAAATTTAGGCCTTTTTTTATTCCCTTGATCTTTGAAGTCCATTACTTAACCCTCTTCGGATTATCTGCAAGAAAAATCTTCCTGCAATTTAATCGATCGTTATTTTAGGTTTCTAAGTTCAAACCTTTCTACTTTTTTTGAAGAGCTACTTACCCAAATAAGCAAACAAATCCCTGATCTCCTGATCGGACAATGACTCCAGAATCCTTTCTGGCATAATTGACATTTTTTGAGCTTCCATCAATTTGATCTCAGTGGATGACAATATCGTTTCGGTTCCACCCAAAGGTTTAATGGTCACATTCCCGCCACTTCTGTCTTTTATCGTGCCGATTATTACCTGACCGTCTGTTTTGAGGATCCGATAATTCACATATCCCTCACGTATATCGGCATTTGGATTCACAATATTGAGTGTAAGGTAATTCACATTGTCTCTATCGTATCCGGTCAATTCTGGTCCAATATCTCCACCTTCTCCAAACAAACGATGGCAACTGCCACAACTTCTCTGATAAATCAATTGACCAGTTTTGATGTCACCATTTTTTGATTGGAGGGCACTGCGCACCCTTTCTATCTCTTGTTGCTTTTCGCTGGAAGAGGCAATTTTCACTTCCGGCCAGAAGGCATCTACCTGGCTCACAAGATCAGGGTTGTCCAACATCTTGATTTGCCTTACGATATCCAGCGGTACTTCTTCTTTTTTGATTTCTCTTTCATCTACTATTTTGGACAGCAATGCACGAGCCCATGTGGCCCTGCTTGCAAATAGCCTGAAGCATTCATTTCTGAGGTCCAGATCAGCCCTGATTTTATGCTGATACGCATTGGCTATGGTTGTACCGATTGTATTGTCTTCGTAATGCTTGAGCGATTGAATACTTGCCAGTCTTATTCCGGCTGAATACCCCTGATCTTCTGCTATTGCTAACAATACCGGGACAGCCGTAGGTTGGTTGATCTCTCCAAGAATGCGGATGTAGGAGAGCCGTTCTAATTTCGGTGCATTTTTATCTGCAATTATTTCCAGTGCCTCGGCTACTGCTCTGGCTGAATTTTGTCTCATGCTAAGGGCGAGTCGTCCTTCTCCAAATTCAGCTTGATATTGCTCGATGATTTTGGCCAAATTCTCAGGAATTTCAGAAATGTCACGCCCCCTTAGGCCTTCCTGCAATCCATTCATCAGAATTTGCTTGGCTTCATTTGAAGGAGAAAGTTCAAACAATTTGGCACAAGAACTGTAATTCTCATAGCCTCCTTCAAGTGCATATCTTTGGATCAGACGATACAGAACGAATTCTTTTACCAGAGGCTGTTCCCATAGACTTTTGTCTTCAAATAGAGCCAGCAATTCTGCTCTGTCACTAATTGCCTTTGACTCAACTGTCCACCAGATAAACAATCGGTTGTCCCGGTCATAGGCAGTAACTTGATTTTGTAGAAGACCAGAAATAATGGGAATGGCATCAGAACCAGTCAGACGTTTGGCGGTAGAAGCCAATTGTCCTAAAACTTCAAGTTGCTTTTCTGAAGAAGTCAAAGTAGCCAGCTTATTTGCTACTGAAGGTTCCAATTTATTCCCATTTCGATCTGCTAATAACCGTACAGCCCAAAGCCTGACATACGGATCATTGTGATTCAAAGCGGTATGCGCAGTTTCCTGATCCAACCCATTGGTGAGGTTAACTGCCCAAAGTGCCTCTAAAGCGGATTGAGGCTCATCATTTTCCAACATGTCCTTCAGTAGAGGAAGTATCGACTTGTCTCTTCGGTCTCCGATCAGCCTCAATGCCTGTTGACGAAACCATTTGTTGTTATTGGTGAGCAGTGCTACCAACTCTTCGCTGGTAAAAATACTCAAGTCAAAAGGCTCAACCTTGGTGGTTGTCTTATTCCTCAGTCGATAGATTCTTCCGGTACTTTTATTCCATGTATCCCTTGGATCGATATGAGAAAGGCGACTGTCATACCAATCTGCGAGGTAAACCGCACCATCAGGGCCAGCCTTGATGTCAACAGGTCTAAACCAATTGTCTTCTGTCTTTAATATGATCTCTTCATCTATATTTGAGAAAGAAGAACCTTGCGCTTCGAGTTTGGTGGTTCTTACAAAATTCAATAAAGGATTGATGGCTATTATTTTGTCATTATAGGCCTTGGGTAGGCTTCCTCCATCGTATTTAATCCAGGCATGGGTAAACCTGACCTGATCACCGACCAAATCCATCCCGTGGATATAGCCCAAAGCATAGGGGTTGGTAAGCGCCCCATGTTTTCCCCAGTTTTTTTGATAGTACCCTCCTTGTTTGTAATAAAACCCTCTGGCATTTCCATTGTCCCCTGAATACACCCTTCCCTTTGCATCAATTTCAACATGAAAGGTATTTCCACCCCCTTCAGCAAAGATTTCGAAAACCCGGGACTCAGGATGGTATCTCCAAATAGCCTGCCCTTTGAAGTGAACGTTCTTGGATGCTTTTGAATTAATGGTAGCATGGGTAGTACTACCCTGAGCCCCGTAAAGCCACCCGTCAGGCCCCCAGCGAAGGCTATTGGCTACTGCATGGGTGTCTTCCAGGCCAAAGCCTTCCAAATGTACTTCCGGATCCCCGTTTGGAATACCATCTCCATCGGGATCGGGATATGCTACCAAATATGGTGGGGTCAACACCCATATTTTTTTTCTCCCCAGACAAACACTGGTTGCTATGTTCAGCCCTGTGATCGCATCTGTAGATTTGTCGTAAGTACCATCTCCATTGGTGTCTTCGAAAATTGTGATTTTATCTGCACCCCTTACTCCGTTTGGTGGTGGTTGGGGTACTTTATCAAATACGGCCCTTACATGATTGTCGATATCCACCACTTTCACTCCTTTGGGATAGGGATACTGGTTGTATTGCACCACCCAAAGTCTTCCTCTGTGGTCAAAATTGAGTTCGACTGGCTGGTGGATTTGAGGTTCTGCTAAAATCAGATCCAGTGCAAGGTCATCTGCCATTTTGAAATTTTGAATGGCAATCTCAGCGGGAGTTGATTTTGAATCATCAGATTGAACGCCTCTGCCCTCAAAAGCTTCCATGTAAGTTTTCACTTCCTCATTGCCAGCTATTTCGTCTAAGGGCACATTTCTGGATGCGGGATTTTGATCTGAGCAGCCCACTAAGGTTATAATAGCTAAAAGGAAAAGGGTATCAAAAAAGTCAAAAGTGTTTGTACCTTTTGGTGTCAAATTTAGAGGCATCAATATTTGTACTTTGGATTTAAAATAGATTTGTATTGTAAACCTAAAAATAACTCAAAATCATTGAAAACCTGAGGCTCATTAATATTTGATGAAAAAGCTAGGCGATCTTCATAGCTGAATGAACTGTATGTTTTATATATCTATCAGTTTTTAAGTCAATGATGCTCACCGCTACTGGTCATTTCAGGGCAAACGCATTTAAAAACTAACCACCTTACCGCACTCGTTGCGGTATCTTTTAGAGTCACAGCTAACCCTAACAGACCCCAGAACAACTTGCCTGACGGCAGTCAGGAGTCTGGGGGTAATAGAATTTTTAAATGCGTTTGTCCTGCTGGTTATTTCCTTATTTCTAACAATTCGTTTTCTAATGCTGTTTTGTGGCTTGCTGTACACTATTCAAAGTGCCGAGTAGCAAATCATTTTTCTCATATTGGTCAGTTGACAGGTCATACATCTCCTGGTTGCCGTCAGCACTAACTATTAGTTGTCACGAATAGCCCGGCCATCATTTATGCGCCAAAGTGCTTTTTATTTACTTCAGTTCGCAGGAGTTTTTGATTTTCAGAACTCATTGGTTTTCTAAACCGTTGTGAGCTTCGGCGGATTTCACTAGTTTAGTGCTATTCACAGTTGGAGGGCATACAAACCGATAGCTGATCGTTGCGGCTAAAATGGGATGACAAAAAAACAATCAAAACTGACAATTAGAATTTTATTGTTTCTTGGAACAATAATTTCTTTATACTTTGTTCCCTGGCCTATAGTAAAAGCATGGATAACACCACTGCCTAAAACAGTTCAGGAACAAGTAAATAAAGTGACTGATTATGGGTTTGACGGGATTATTGTTTATGTAGATGAAAAAGGTGAAAACCCTGTATTTTATACTGCGGGTTATAAAAACAGAGAAGACAAAATACCTGCCGACCCTCATTCATTGTTCAAAATCGCAAGTGTTAGCAAACTATACACTGCAGTTGCTGTTGCCAAATTGGTAAATGACGGACGTGTGTCTTTGGATAAAACACTTGCTGATTATTTTCCTGAACTTACAGGGAGAATTGAAAATGCCGATAAAATTACCGTAAGAATGATGGTTCAGCATCGGAGTGGTATTCCCAATTATACCGACACTTATAATTATTGGGTTCATCCAAAACAAAATGACAAAGAACGGTTGGAATTGGTACTTGATTTGCCGGCGAACTTTGAACCCGGTACAGGCTTTGAATATAGTAATACAAATTACTTATTGCTTTCCAAGCTTATAGAAAAAGTAACAGATGGAAGCAAATCTCAATACATTAAAAAAGAAATTTTAGACCCGTTGAATCTCAAAAATACTTATGGTTCTATTCGTGATGTCAATTTAGATGATGTCATGAGTGGCTATTACGTTGGCTATGAAAACGATTTAAAGACAGATGATAATGGTGTAATGTTGGCTACAGCGGAGGACTTGGGTAAATTTATAAGAGCTCTAAATGATGGCTCTGTATTTAAGGATAAAAAAGAGCAGGAAATCTATACCTCAATTTACAAGTATGAACATACGGGCTTGATTCCTGGTTATCAAACGATTGCCAAATATCACAAAGATATTGATGTGGTAGTCATTCAATTCACAAACACTGTCAACTTTGAAGGCTATAACTGGAATTTATCGGAAATCATGTATGATCGTATTGTAAAGATTCTGAATAGTAATTGAATCTTTTTAAAAAGACAAAATCCCTGACAAACAATATGTTGTCAGGGATTTTAGTACCCAGGGCCGGAATCGAACCGGCACGGCCAAAGCCACTAGAGTTTGAGTCTAGCGCGTCTACCAGTTCCGCCACCTGGGCATTTGGAATTTGGTGTGTTTTCCCATCAATATATGATAGCAATCCAACACCATTCTGGTAACCTTTCGTAAAAGGGATGCAAACTTATTTAAAGATTTGAACTAATCAAATTAGATTTTGAAATATCGGAAATTATTTATTGGCGCACATAAGAATGTGCTATTGGTTTGGCTGAGAATAGGGGTTTGGTTTTTGCCCAAACTGCTTTAAACAGTTTTGATTTCCGGTATTCGTCCAGCTTTTGCTCATTTTGCCAGTGGCTGTAGGTGGTGTAAACACAGGCAGCATGAGCGTCTTTTAAAAGTTCGAGGTGAGTACATCCATCAAAGTTCCGAATCTTATCTTTACTCTCATTGAAA
The DNA here is from genome assembly GCF_040151475.1 of Reichenbachiella sp. MALMAid0571. Lineage (NCBI taxonomy): Bacteria > Pseudomonadati > Bacteroidota > Cytophagia > Cytophagales > Reichenbachiellaceae > Reichenbachiella > Reichenbachiella sp. MALMAid0571. The sequence continues at coordinate 6,287 of NZ_JBDKWG010000079.1, forward strand.
ATGGTAAGAAAGTCCTCTTCTTTATTTTCCTCAAAAGTCATTCTTACTATTCTGATGATCATGGCTGCTCAATCATAAAGTCTATAAATACCTGATCATCCACTTTCAATCCCAGCAATCTGGAACCATTGCCCTGGTTGATGCCTACTTCCAGTTTGCCCTGTGTATTAAAATAGACAAAGCACTCACCTGCCGACACTTCATTGGCAGCTTTGTTCAGTTTCTTCAGTTTTTCTTTTCTAAAGCTAATTTCGAATTCAACATCGCCATTGATCTTCATTATATTTTCAAAATCTGTTTTTTTGATGTTGGTGATCAGGTTGCCATAGTGATCTACTCTAATGATATTTCCGGCGATTTGTTTCTTGGTAGTTTTTGCTATTGATGGGGTTCTCCTTACGATTTCATCCACGGAAACCCCCATGTCATAAATCCTTTTTCCGCTTGCCAGGCCAGCAGCAGCAGGTGCAAATATTTCCTTGGCAGGAAAGCTGGATTTTTTAGGATTGATGCTGTTGATATCCACAATAGTTTTAGAAATCTGACTGCTGATCAGGCTCATAATGCCATTGTCATAGCCCACAAAGTAATGGTCTTCCAGCATCATTGCGATCATTTTGGCATTGGAAATACCGGATTCAGAAACGGCCACAAGGTGGATGGTGCCCTTAGGAAAATCTCTAAACACCTCACCCAAAACATAGGCGGCATGACCAATATCACAAACTTTTATTTCATGTGAAATATCAACAATATTGATGTTTGGGTTGACTCCAATAATGGCCGCTTTCACTGCCCCGACGTAGTGATCAGTGTTTCCAAAATCCGAAATAAAAGTTACGATCGCCATAGAGCCAATTGGAAATTATTGTTTATTTTGTGTGATCATTGTAGCCATTTTGCATATAGAGGAATAAAATAAATGAATCCCTTTGTGATATTTGTAGTCTCCTGTGTATTGTTGCAAAAATATAAATTTTTACAGGACAAAAGATATTAGGATCACTAAATAGAAAATACATTTGGTAGAAAAAATCATAACACTCGAAAACATCCCATTGACAGAATTTTTGGGTGTGGAAAATAAAAACATCAATGAAATAGCTTCTGCTTTTCCTAAGAGTAAAATAATATCAAGAGGAAATGAAATAAGGATACAAGGGTCTTCACCCGAGATTATCATGATCAATGAGATCCTTACTTCACTGATCAATCACTATAATAAGTATGGCAAATTGACCGAAGAAAACATAGCTTCTTATATCAAAATGGATAAAGATGACGTGTTGGAGGGTCATGATGAAGTGTTGCTGTATGGTACCCGAGGGTTTAAAATTTGTCCGAAAGGAACGAATCAAAAAAAGCTCGTAGAATCGTCGATAAAAAATGATTTGGTTTTTGCAATTGGCCCGGCCGGAACAGGGAAAACTTATATTTCAGTAGCCCTGGCCGTAAAAGCTTTGAAAGAGCGGGAAGTAAAGAAAATCATAATTACCCGCCCGGCAGTAGAAGCTGGGGAAAATCTTGGTTTTTTACCTGGAGACCTTAAGGAAAAAATAGATCCTTACCTTCGTCCAATTTACGATGCTTTGGACGATATGATTCCTTCTGAAAAACTTAAATATTACAAGGAAAAGGGAGTGATAGAGATAGCTCCGTTGGCTTATATGAGAGGGCGTACCCTAAAGGAGGCCTTTATCTTACTTGATGAAGCACAAAATACCACACCCATGCAGGTCAAAATGTTTTTGACCAGAATGGGCCCGAAATCCAAAATGATTATTACAGGAGATACCACACAAATCGATTTGCCTAACAGACAAAAATCAGGTTTATTGGAGACTTTGGAGGTGTTGAAGGATGTGGAGGGAATAGGGTTTATCAGGCTGAGCGGAAAGGATGTCATTCGTCATAAATTGGTGAGGCATATCATTTCGGCTTACGAGAAATTCGAAAACAAGTAATTGCTTTTGCTCATCTAGGGCAAACACATTTAAAAACGAAACCTATTTACCGCACCAGTTGCGGTATCTTTTTAAGTCACAGTGAATCTTAAGAGGCTCCTGAACAACTTGCCTGACGGCAGTCAGGAGCCATGGGATAATAAGAATTTTTAAATGTGTATGCCCAATTTGCCAATCTCATTGGAATAATATTTACTATTTACTTCGTTATTTATTATATTACTTAGTTCACTTTGGCTGAGTATATAATGTTTATATGGACTCCATATCCATTTCTAAGAATTATAGCTGCTTTTATTCTTGGAATATTAGTTGCTAAATTTGAATTTATAAGGGAGTCGGTCATTACCCACCAACTTCTTATTCTTGGAAGTGTTGTATTTACTTTTTTGCTGATTTGGGTTTCAAAAATCCCTAACAGACTAATCATTGCAGGTAATCTGGGTTTAATTATTGTAATGTTGGTAGCCGTCATAAGGTTTGATAATTACCGTGAAATCAACAATCCGAACCACATCATTCACATCGGCAAAGAAATTGATGGTTATGTGGCTGAAGTCAATTCTGCCTGTGTCGTAAAGGAGAAATATTTCATCTATGAAGTTGATATAGTTAAAGTATTAATAAGCAATGCTTTTGAGGATAAGCAAGGTAAGGTTCATTTGTATATTAGAAGAGAAAGCCAACTGGCTAAACCGTTGAAATACGGAGACAGGATTGCGTTGCATCAGTCTCCATTCAGACTACCTCCTCCTAAAAATCCGCATGAATTTAACTATATGGAATATATGGCGGGTCGAAATATCTATTATCAGCAGTTTGTAGATGTTTCAGATGTTGGCATCATTGCTCATGGATCTCCATATTCTATTATGGCGTGGTGTATCAATCTGAGAAATCATTTTGGAGGTTTGATTGAAAAATACGTAGATGGAGAGCAGGAGACAGCCATTGCAAAAGCGTTGATCTTAGGCATAAGAGACGGATTGGATCAGGAGACCAAAAGGTCTTATTCTGCGTCAGGAGCTATGCACGTATTGGCAGTTTCGGGTTTGCATGTTGGTATCATCATTATTATCGTTTCATTTCTTCTAAGACCAATATCAAAAGGTAAAACAGGTAAAATTATTTCTTCGGGCATATCAATTGTTTTTCTTTGGATTTTTGCTTGTGTTACAGGACTTTCTCCTTCCATTCTGAGAGCCGTTACCATGTTTTCCATTATTATCGTTGGACAAACATTTTACAGTCGTCCCAGTATTTACAATTCACTGGCTTTGTCAGCTTTTGTACTTTTATTTTACAATCCCAACTTTCTATTTTCAGTAGGTTTTCAATTGTCCTATATCGCTGTACTGGGTATCGTTTACATCTATCCCTTGATTCATAACGCCATCACCTTTGACAATTGGTTGTTAGAAAAAACGTGGGCAATCACCTGTCTTTCTATTGCTGCTCAGTTGGCAACATTTCCGCTTACTCTTTATTATTTCCACCAATTCCCTGTCTATTTTTTGATATCAAACCTGGTAGTGATACCAGCTGCTTTTCTTATAATGTCAATAGGTATTGCGTTGATCGCTTTGGGATTTACTCCTCTGGCTTCTTTTATTGGAATGGCTCTGCAGAAGTTAATATTTTCCTTAAATACAGTGGTCTCATTTATTGAAAAACTTGATTTCAGTCTGATTGACTGGCTTTACCTGAGTCCGTCGCAGACCATATCCATTTATTTAATGATTGTATTTTCTTTTGCCCTGATGTACTTTCGGAAATTCCGGTTTTTATATGTGTTAACACTGCTGGCTTTGATTATATCAGCTATTGGCACATGGTCTCTTTTGATACAAAGTGAAACGAGAAAATTGACGTTTTATGAAATAGGAGGGGAGTCTGTTTTGGATAGGATAGAAGGTTTGAATTCTGAACTTATTAATATTAAAACAATAAACAATATGGAATTGGTGAGGTATCAGGTAGAGCCAAACCGGTTGAATAGCCATTTGAGAAAAATTGAGGTTGATTCTTTGTCAAACTCGCTAAAGCCCAGTAAATATGATGGATTAGCGTATTATTTCTGGAAAGGGGAAAAGTTTGTTTTTGTCCAAGAACCTATGGAGCACATTGATTTTAATAATAAAGTTGAAACTGATTATCTGGTAATCAGCAACAATGCTACTGTTGATACAGATTTTATAATGGAAAATTTTCAGTTTGATAAAATAATTGTGGATAGTTCAAATGATTATCGCACCTGTAGATTTTTTGAGCGTTTTGCAGAAAAATATCATTTGAAGTGTCGGATCTTGAGAAATGAAGGAGCATTAACAATTGCTCTTACTTCACTTAATCAATAGAGGTTGGATTTGCTTTTTAATTTCCAGTTTGTCAGCACAGATATGAGGGTCACTGTATATTTTCAACATTAGTTCAAACAACACTTCTTCGTCATAGCCAAGCTTTGCAGCAAGTTTTCCGCAAAATTTAATTTCTTCATCATAGAGTCTTCCATCTATCTTCATCAATTGCACTATAGAGTAGATATATTCAAATTTTTCATCATCACTCAGTGTATTGAGGTCTTCTATAGGGTGATGTTCATCGTAACAAGCTGAGATTTGCTCTTGAGTCAGCCCTTTTGCTTTTCCGATTTCATTGATCAGATCAATTTCTTCCTGAACGACCACTCCATCTATTTTGGCCAGTTGGATGAGTATGTTTAAATGAATGTTTGGCATATAGCTTGGTTTTACTGATTTTTCAATAGTAAACAAATATAGAAAATCATAAGGATCAAAAATTGATCCGCAATTGATAAAAATTAAATATCTTCAGTTTTTATAAAGTTTCATTATTTAAGGCAATAATTTATTTGAACATTACCAATTTATATTGGTAGCTGTAAACCCAAAAGCATGAATTTCCTGGCTCACCTTTACTTATCAAAAGATTCTGAAAAAATTGCTATCGGAAATTTTATTGCTGATTTCGTGAAAGGAAACCAAATAGAAGCCTATGATCAGGAGATAAAAAAAGGCATATTGATGCATAGAGAAATAGACCGGTTTACCGATTCGCATGGGATTGTAAAGGAAAGCAAAGCCCGGCTGTGGGAGAAGTATCGACATTATGGAGCAGTAATAGTGGATATTTATTACGACCATTTTCTGTCAAAAAACTGGAACTGGTATTCCGAAGAACCTTTAAAAGAATTTACTAAAAGACAATATGCCATGCTTTCCATGCATTCTGCCGATTTTCCGATAGGAGCAGGTAAAACATTGAAATATATGAAGCAGACAGACTGGCTTTACAATTACCAGTTTCTGGATGGTATAGATATGGCACTAAAGGGGATGTCAAGACGAGCAAAATTTGATTCCGGAATGGAATCGGCCATCAGGGATTTAAATAAAGACTATGAACTTTACCAGGCAGAATTTGCTTCGTTTTTCCCACTGTTGGAAAAGCATATTACCGATTTTGAGATCAATGAATTGAAATAAATTTAACCCTTCATGTAAAAATGAAAATCTTCTTGAGATTTTAAATGTAATATTGCCTGGTCAAAACTTAAAACTCAATGCAAAGATTTCTGCCTCTGCTTATTGCAGTATTATTATGGTTTAAGAGCACATCAATTAATGCTCTGGACAACAATCCAATGTTTGTTTACACACTCGATATTGCAAATGTAGTAGATGACAGGGTTCAGGTTCAGTTGGAAACTGAAGGATTAAGTCAAAACGATATTACTTTCTATATACCTAAGATTATTCCCGGAACATATCGTGTTGCAGATTATGGTCGTTTTGTGTCAGATTTTAAGGCTTTTGATAAGAAGAATAAACCCCTGAAGGTGGAACGCCTTGACGACAATAGTTGGAAGATAAGTAAGGCCAAAAAGTTAGCCAGACTTTCTTATTGGGTAGATGATACCTATGATACGGAGTTGGAGGAGAATATGATTTTTCCTATGGCTGGAACCAACATTGAGGCAGGGAAAAATATAGTGATTAATACGCCCGGTTACTTCGGATATTTCGAAGGAATGCACAAAAATGAGTTTGAAGTCAATATAGTCAGACCGAATGACTTTTATGGCTCCACCGGACTTATCAAAACCAGAAGTTTTAAGCCAAACAACTTGAACTCAAATAGTGATAATCTGATTATTGCAGGGGATGATGTGATGGTTGATACCTATCATATATCCGATTATCATCGATTGATAGACTCGCCAATAATGTACAATGTCCCTGATACCACTATTATAAAAGTTGGAAATACTGAAGTACTCATTTCTGCATATGCACCCAAAGGAATGATTACTTCAAAATTTATCGCTGAGAACGTGGAGCAGATCCTGATGGCTCAAAAAGAGTATTTGGGCGGAGAGCTTCCTGTTGAAAAGTATGCTTTTATCTATTATTTCGAAGATTATTCTAAGGCATTGCCGGTAAATGGTGCATTAGAACATTCTTATTCATCTTATTATTACTTTCCTGAAGTACCTGAGCAATATTTGGCCCAGATTTTAAAAGATGTGGCAGCTCATGAGTTTTTTCACATTGTTACTCCTCTCAATGTTCACTCAGAGGAAATAGAATATTTTGACTTTAATGAGCCAAAGATGTCAAGCCATTTGTGGATGTATGAAGGTATTACAGAATATTTTTCGGACAATGTACAGGTCAAATACAATATCATATCCGATGAAGATTACCTGAATGTATTAAGGGAAAAAATTATCAATGCGGCTGATAAGTACAATGATACTTTATCGTTTACCGACCTTAGTAAATATACGCTGGATCAGTATAAAGATGAATACAACAATGTGTATGAAAAAGGGGCATTGATAGGTATGTGCCTTGATATTAAGTTGAGGCAGTTATCGGATGGGGAATATGGCGTTCAGGAATTGATGAGAGACTTATCAGTTAAATATGGTAAAACCACTCCTTTTAAAGATGATGAACTTTTTGGCGTAATATCACAATTGACTTATCCGGAAATAGATGATTTTATAAACAGATATATTGTTCAGGGAGGAGTTTTACCTTATCGGGAGGTTTTTGACATTGTGGGTATTGATTATCTGGAATACGTAGAGGGAGAAGAGTATTCTTTGGGATTTACTTTGGAAGCATTGACCATTGATACAGTTGAGCAAAAAATTAAAATTATTGATGCAGACAAACTGGATAGTTTTGGCCAGAAAATTGGCTTTGAAACAGGTGATATTTTAGTCCGAATTAATGGAAAGGATATTCCTGAATTGAATGGAATGGCTCAATTCTTTTTCGAGGAAAAATCTATTCTTAGAGAACTGGACGAATTATCTTATACCGTGATTCGTCAAAATGAAAATGAAGAAAAGAGAGAGGTCGAATTAAAAGCACCAGTTCAAACCATACCTTTTGAAGACGAGCATGTGTTGATGTTTAATGAAAACCCGTCCGAAGATCAATTGAAGGTCAGGGAGAGTTGGCTAAGGGTGAAAAAATAGGGTTCAAAAAGAGCCTGACTGGTAAGGGAAGTATAGACCATACTTCCTTTTTTTATTTTATGGCAGTACCTTCGATTTGTCGGTTGAAATGATAAATTTGCCATTAAATGATAAACTCCAAACCTAAAATCAGCACTTTATTTTCTGTGGGCGTATTTCTTATCATTGCCTACAGCGTGTTCATATACTCATTGATTCAATACCTTAATGCACCAGAGCCTGGTATGACGACCATGATCTTGATTGTAACTACCGGGCCGATTGCACTTGTCATCACAATCAAGTCTTTAATGGGGGTGAAATTTATGGAGATTTCAAAAGAAAAATTCTGCTTAAATTACCCTTTCAGATTCAGAAAGGAGAGGTTTTCAGGAAAAGATTTAGCTTTTTGGAAAATTGATAAAATTAAAACTTTTGGAGGCGTATATGAAGAGTTGATTTGGAAGACCAAATCGGGAAAGCAATACAGCATAAGTAAACAGGAACATACTGAATATGACAAAGCAAGAAGCTATATGATTAAGAAATTCAAAAAGCTCCAAAAAACATGATTCGACTTGCTTTTATAGTAGGGTTAGGAGGGTTTCTTGGCAGTTCTGCCAGGTTTCTTATCCAACAGTTGTTCCTGCGTATTTTACCGGGAATGGGAGTTGCAGGTACATTTGTAGCCAATATAGTGGGTTGCTTTATCATTGGTATTTGTATAGTGCAGTCAGGCAGAATGCAACGTGAATGGATGGTGTTCCTTACCAGTGGATTTTGTGGGGGATTTACCACTTTTTCTGCTTTCGCTCTTGAAAACACCAACTTTATCATAGGAAACCATAGCAGTCAGGCACTGCTTTATATTGGTCTCAGTATTGTGCTTGGTCTGGTAGCAACGTACGCCGGAATGTTGCTCGGTAAATCAATAATATAAACGAATTGAAAAAATGCAAAAGTATTTACAAACACTCTTGGTTGTTTTTTTAGGAATATTGTTTTCATGTGAGTTTGAAAAAGAACAATATGTTCCTTTTACCGCCGAAGGTGATGCCCGGTTTATAGTAGAAAATTATGAGAAGTCAGAAGTATATATTCCGATGCGTGACGGGACTAAATTATTCACATCTATTTATGTTCCGAAAAAGAAGGATGAAAAGTATCCAATTCTGATGAACAGGACTCCTTACGGAGTGAAACCCTATGGTACTGAGCCGTCTGATTATAAAAAAGACCTTGGGCCAAATATGAGATTGACTCGTGACCTGTATATTTATGTATATCAAGATGTTAGGGGGAAATATATGTCTGAGGGCGAATTCATCAATATGACTCCACACAGCCATGTGAATGAAGATGGAAAAACAATTAATGAAAGTACCGATACTTTTGATACCATCGAATGGTTGTTGGAAAACATCAAAAACAACAATGGGAAAGTAGGCCAATGGGGTATTTCTTATCCCGGATTTTATACAGCAGCTGGTATAATTGATTCACACCCTGCCCTGGTAGCAGCATCTCCACAAGCACCTATTGCAGACTGGTTTTTTGATGATTTTCATCATCATGGGGCATTTTTTCTACCACATACCTTCAATTTTTTCAGCACTTTTGGTCAGCCAAGACACGGTACTACCAAAGAATCCGTTCCAAAATTTATTCATGGAACAAAAGATGGCTATGAGTTTTTTAAAAACATAACCCCCCTAAAAAAAGCCAATGAAATGTATTTTGGAGATAGCATCAAATTTTGGAATGAGATACTGGAGCATCCCAATTATGATCAATTCTGGCAGGAGCAGAACATTCTTCCACACCTGAAAAACATCAACTGCGCCGTACTGACTATTGGAGGATGGTTTGACGCTGAAGACTTGTATGGACCACTTAAAGTCTATCAGTCTATTGAAGAAAAAAATCCGAAAATATTCAATGCACTAGTGATGGGGCCATGGGGACACGGTGGCTGGAAAAGAACTACGGGAGAGTCTATGGGAGATGTGTATTTTGGAGATAAAACCTCGAACTACTACGCCAACGAAATTATTTATCCATTTTTTGCCTATCACTTGAAAGGTGAAGGTAATGCCGATTTACCTGAAGCCACTGTTTTTGAAACGGGAACAAATCAATGGAAAACGTTTGATACCTGGCCTCCGGAAAATTTGAAATTTAAAAATCTGTATTTCAACAAAAAGCAAGCCCTTTCTTATACTCCACCAAAAAGCAATGAACATGGAATGGAGATATTTATCAGTGATCCTGAAAATCCTGTTCCATTTACTGAGTACAAAATTGGTATGCCAAAGCGTTACATGTCCGATGATCAGCGGTTTTTACAGGATAGAAAAGATGTTGTCTATTACCAGACAGAGCCTTTGGAAGCAGACCTGACCATTGCCGGGCCTGTAACAGCCAATCTAATGGTGACAACCGATCAGGGTGATGCAGATTGGGTGGTTAAGCTCATAGATGTATATCCTAAAGATCACCCTCCATTTCCACATCAACCGGATAAAGACATGGGCGGCTACCAGCAAATGGTGCGTAGTGAAGTATTGCGGGGTAGGTTTAGAAATGACTATGAAAACCCTGAGCCATTTACACCCAACGCATTGACTCAGGTAAAAGTGCCTCTGCAGGATGTTTTCCATACTTTCAAAAAAGGCCATCGTTTGATGGTTCAGATTCACAGTAGCTGGTTCCCATTGGTCGATATCAATCCACAGAAATATGTTGACAATATTTACATGGCAGAGCCTTCTGATTTTATAAAAGCGAAACACAAAATAAGCAGATCGGGTAGTGATCCTTCTTTCCTGAGAATAGGGGTGCTGGAGTAGTAGGATAATCTGTGATAGAGAATAATAAGATATATTTTAAACGAGAAAATAAACCTTCAATCTAATTCTGAAAGACAATGAAAAAGACACATTTTTTATATTTCATAGCTGTAATATTCTTGGGCTTTACCGGTTGCAAAGAAGGTGCAAAAACAAAAAGAGTAGTGATAATAGGCTTAGATGGTTTTAGTGTTGAAGGCTTTAAAACTGCCAGACATCCTAATTTGGATAAATTACTGGCCGATGGAGTGTTGTCCCTGAATACCCGTACTGTGATGCCGTCTGTGACTTTACCGAATTGGACCAGTCATTTAACCTCTGGAGGGCCTGAGCAGCATGGAGTTGTAGATAATGGTTGGAAAATTGATGATCATAAATTACCGCCTGTAGAAAAAGATGGAGCAGGGTATTATCCATCTATTTTCAAAATACTAAAAGAGCAGGTTACAGAAATGAAAACAGCATATTACTACAATTGGAGTAGTTTGATCAATTCTATCAACAAGGAATATTTGGATGAGCACAATTTTGAAGAAAATGATGAATATTCTATAAATTATGGAAAAGCATTTGATTTTATTGTAGAGAATCAGGCGAACCCTACGCTGGTATTTTTGTATTCTGTACATATTGATCATGCAGGGCACAACCACAAGTGGATGTCTCCCGAGTATATTACCGCAATAGAGGAGGTTGATGTTAAGATTGGTGAATTCATTGATAAGTTGAAGACAGAAGGTTTGTATGTTGATACTAATTTTTTACTGATTACTGATCATGGAGGTATAGGGAATGGCCATGGTGGGGTAAGTGTAAGGGAAATGGAAGTGCCCTGGGGTATTACCGGACCGGGCATTCGTAAAGGAAAATTAGAAGAACCCAATAGCAATGCCAATACTGCAATGGTTATTTCATCTATGTTTGGTTGTAAGGATACACCAAAGTCCTGGATCGGGAATGTGCCCGAATCTATTTTCGAAAAATAAAAAAAACAGACCATTGAAATTCTATAGAATTTCCGTTTTTAGAGGAATAGTGAACTATATCATGAAATGAAGTTGATACAATCATTTTTCTAAAATTTCTTTTTGACTAACTTGACTCTGTGAAATAAAAAATACGGGTCTTGTCGATGATCTTCCTTCCTTTGATAAGCTCGTTTGTACGTTTTTTTAAGCAGGAGGGAAGTCAATCTAAACTTTCAATATTATGTCAATGATTTTGGTTCTTATCGCAGCAGCATTTGTAATATGGGCGCTGATCGATATATTTAAAAGTCGTATGGAGACAAGTAATAAAGTGCTCTGGTTTGCCGTAGTGATACTTTTTCCTCTGGTAGGTTCTGTTCTTTACTATTTTGTAGCCAGAGATAAGTAGAAATCAATTTCCAATTCTCTTTATAAATCATAGAGAGAATTGATTTTATTTGTGCTTACTATCCAGTTTGGAAAGAGGATATGAAAGCAACGCACAAGCAATGAAAAAACAAGTAACTCCTAAAAAACTTCCGGCAAATATATCCTGAACAAAATGCTGAGAAAGGTAAACCCGGGAGTAGGCTCCTATGATGGCACACACACCAAAAGTAATCTGTAGTCCTTTATTGTTTCGGAAAATGTAGGCCAGTAATATAAAAAGAGCAAATGTAGTAGCTGAATGACCCGAAGGGAATGAATGAATGTGCGCCATTTCTACATCAGGAATCAAATAGAGTACATCTTCTCCTATTACCCTTACTGGCCGTGGTGATTTAGCAAATACAATTCGCTTAAAAAACTGTACACTGGCTGGTACGAGTAGGAAAGTTACTGCTCCGGTTAAAAAATTAGTGAGTATATTTTTCCGATAAAAAATAAGAACTAGTGGAATGGCTACCGCTGGAAATATGCCATCACCAATATGGGTGTATGTTTTAAAAAACCAGTCGAAAAAGGGAGAGTGAAATTGATTGAGGAATAAATGAAGCTCTATTTTTTCGAAAGATAATATGAAAATCGAACAGGTGAAAAAAAAGAGAAGGGTTGTCAGTATAAAAGGCGACAATTCCTTGAAGAAATACTTCATATTTTACTTAGGTTGTTTGGTTTTATGAGGTGTAAATTTCCCAATTGACGTAAAGTTAGTTGAATTGTTGATCCTTCACTTTATCTAAATATTAAGACTTTAAAATATATTCTCCCACTTTATTGCCACTATCATCGATCATTTGTATTTCAAGTTTATCTTGGTTGGCCTGGAGATTTGTAATTGTTCTGGTGCCTGTTTTGGGGCCACCTCCTATTATTATAGGATATGAGTGTTCTTCGCCAGATAAATGAACACCGTATTTATGTGTGTGGCCTGATATAACCAGATCCACTTTGTATTGATCAAATAATGGGCTGAATACTTTTCTACAGTGCATGGTGCCATGCCAATCTCCGGAATAAAAAGGTGGAATGTGCATGAATACAACTTTATACTTCGCACTGGTGTATTCTGGTTTCTGCATTTCCTTTTCAAGCCATGCAGCTTGTTTTTCTCTAAAGGAATCAAAATCGACTATACCGGCATATACTTCAGCGTCATCCGGCTTGTCTTCTCCGGTATCCAGAAAAGTGAAATGTACTGGCCCCCAATTGAAAGCAAAATAATATTGATCCGTTGGGTAAGAAAAATAATTTTTTAATTCAGCTCTAAACTTTCCCCTTGTTTCATGATTTCCTCTCAACATTAGAAATGGTTTGCTCTTTGCAAATAAGTCGGCACAGGGTGTTAAAAGATTATTGATTACCTGAGCTTCATCTTCCTCATAGTCGAACATGTCACCATTGAGTAATACAAAATCAAAAGGCTTATCTCCATTGACTTTTAGCAATTCCCCAAATGAGTATGGCCTGTCATGTATGTCATTAAAAATGACACATTTGACTTCTTGTTCTTCTGCTGGTCGGGTTTTAAATGAAAATACTTCAGATTCAATAGTGGATCCATATTGCAGATCGTAGGGTTTAAAGATTGTTATTTCTTTTGAAACTACCCTATATTTATATTCTGTATTAGGTTCCAGGTTAGCTAGTTTGATGCAATTCACCCGATTGTAAGCCTTGACAAATCCATCTGAAATTGTATGAGCCTTATTTCCCAAATTCTGCTCACCAAATTGCACCCAACTGTAGGCTTGTTTATTGGTAACAAACATGATATCGACTGAAGTGGGTGTTAGCGACTGTAAATAAGGTGGTGTAAGAAAACTGTGCTCTGTTGTACTATCCTCTTCTTTGGCCAGAACTCCTGATATAGGTGCTACACCAAATGTAGCTAACGCACTTACTTTAGTCGCATTCTTTATAAATTTCCTTCTACTATTATTGCTTTCGTTCATTTCACTTTCTTAAATTGATTGTAGGTAGCAAGTACAAAACTTTTTTAAGACCTAACCTCCTAACCTGAGAAGTATAAATCGGCAAAATCTGAATTAAACATTTTACGAATTATATGTTGTGTAGAGTATGAAAAACAAAACCATCCCTTATGGGATGGTTTTCAGAAATTAGGTCAGTCTGAATTTTATATTCAAGCTTACAAGATAGGAAATATTTTAATTTTATCAAATTCCTGTCATTTGATTGGTTTCTTTAGAATGCTTTCAACGATCTTCTTCTATCGTAAGAAGATAGCACAGGATACAGCAAGACAGAGCAGAGAATTATGGCGGTACCCCAATAAAAGCTCGTTCCCATTCTTTCATCGTCTTTGAATATTATTACCGCCAGCAGGATACCATATACGGGCTCCAGATTGATAGTAAGTGTCATAGCAAAAGCTGATAATTTGTGCATCAGTTTGATAGAACTGGAATATGCGTAAACCGTACAAGCCAGAGATAAAATCAACAAACAGATGGTATCTGATAGGTTTAGTGACAATTGTATTGAGTTATCAGTAATGATAAAGCCATAGATTGGCAGGAACAATAGTACAAATAGAAAAGCACCCAGCATTTGATAAAAGCTGATCACAAAATGGTCTCTTTTTTTAACCAATCGACTATTGATTATCATAAATACGGATGCCAAAAAGCCAGATAATACAGCTATCAGGAAGCCAATGTATTGGTCAATAACAGCATCGAATACTACAGAAATACCGATGATGGCTACAATACCTAAAACTATTTCATAAATTTTAATTTTTCTCCTGGACATAATAGGATCGATGAGGCTTGTCCAAAGAGAGGAAGTGGCCATTCCGGCAAGACAAATGGATATATTAGAGACTCTGGCAGATAAAAAAAAGAGTACCCAATGAAGAGCAATTATGCTCCCTGTTCCAAAAATTGTTGCAAAGTTTTTTTTATCAATGGATAATGAAAGGCCCTTTAGTTTGATAATTACAAAGAGTGAAATACAGGTGAAAAGGGTACGGTAAAACACGATTTCTAATGACGGAATTGAAATCAATTTTCCGAGAATGGCAGTAAAACTCCATACAAATACCAGGAAATGCAGGTGAAGATAAGGCCTGAATAAAGAAGGATGGGAATCTGTCATCTCTAAAAATTATCGGGGAACAAATCGATACAGAATCAATCCGGCAATAAGTCCAATAATGTTTGGCATCCAGATAGCCAGAATGTTGTTAGAGATTGATCCGGCTTCCGCTATGGCCTTTGCAAGTACGAACATTATCAGGTAGATGAAAGCGATCAGGAAGCCGAGAGCTACTTTGAATCCGGTTCCGCCTCTTGATTTTTCGGCAGACACACTGATGCCTATCAGTGTAAGAATGATGACAGCATAGGGCAGCATGTATCTGATGTACTTTTCTATCTCATACACCTCTACTTCATCCGAACTGCGGCTCTTCAATATTGCAATGTATTCATTGAGTTCATCAATGGTAAGTGCCTCATTCAATCTGTATTTGTAAGCAAAGTCTTCAGGTTTTATATTTAACAAAGTATCCAGCTTTTCTCCGGTTTCGTATTCTTCTCCGAAATCTTTTATTGTTCTTCTATTCCAGTTTTGCAATTCCCACTTTCTTGTGAGGGTATCCCATTTCATTTTTTCGGCAGTCAATTTTTGAACCAATTCCTGTTCTTTTATTCTCTCCAGTGTTACTTTAAATGCAATATCAGAGCGGTTGTTATATCGCTGGAAATAAAGAAAGTCAGTCTCGTTGAGTTGCATGTGAACATCTCTCTCATTGAAATAGAAAGGTTTTTCAAGATATTCTACTTCAAACCCCAGCCGGATTTTATTTAGGTCGGGAAGCCACCATCCATTGAGGTAAAAACTGACAATAGCTATCATAGAAGCCCCAAGAAAATAGGGAAACATCATACGCCTGAAACTAATGCCATTTGAAAGAATGGCTATGATTTCAGTACGTACAGCCAGATTTGCTGTAACCAATACTGCTGCAATAAAAACAGTAATAGGAGTGATGAGCCCTGCAATAAAAGGGATAAAAGTCAGATAGTATTTTAAAATTTCTCTCCCGGGTACTTCATAATCTATGAATTTGTAATTTTTTTCTGTAAAATCAATAACAACTATGATAGTGACTAAGACCAAGACCACAAAGGCAAATGTGGTAAGGAATTTTTTCAATATGTACTTGTCAATTAATTTCAATTTTCTCTCTTAATATTCTATTTCAAGAATGTTACAATTTTCTCTCCAACTTCGGTAAAATGGCATTCTTCCAGGTAGAGAAAGTCCCATTTATAATATTTTTTCTTGCTTCTTTTACCAGCCAAAGGTAGAACGTAAGGTTGTGCAAACTGGCTATTTGCGCACCTAATATTTCCTTACTAATAATCAAATGCCTAAGGTATGCTTTATGATAGCTTACATCTACATAGCTCCCAAGATTAACATCTATAGGAGAGAAGTCATCTTTCCATTTTTCGTTTTTGATATTGATAATGCCTTCTGAAGTAAATAACATACCATTACGTGCATTTCTTGTAGGCATGACACAATCAAACATATCAACCCCCAAGGCTATACATTCAATGATGTTTGCTGGTGTACCAACCCCCATGAGGTATCGGGGTTTGTCTTTTGGCAATATGTTGCAAACCAGATCGGTCATTTTATACATCATTTCGGCAGGTTCACCTACGGACAATCCACCAATGGCATTGCCTTCTCGTCCAAATGAAGCAATTGCTTCAGCGGATTGCGTGCGCAAATCCTTGTAAGTGCTCCCTTGAACTATTGGAAAAAAAGTCTGGTCATAGCCATAAAGCGGCTCTGTACTATCAAATCGATCGCAGCATCTTTTCAGCCAACGGTGTGTCATGTGCATAGAATCTTCGGCATATTTTCTTTCACATGGAAAAGGAGTACATTCGTCAAAAGCCATCATAATGTCAGCTCCAATAGTGCGTTGGATATCCATTACCACTTCAGGGCTAAATACATGTCGGGAACCATCTATGTGCGACTGAAATGTAACACCTTCTTCTTTGATTTTTCGTTTTTCAGAAAGGGAATAGACCTGATAGCCACCACTGTCCGTCAGTATTGGTTTGTCCCACCCATTGAATTTATGAAGCCCTCCTGCTTCTTTGATGATGTCTAAACCTGGTCTGAGATACAAGTGATAAGTATTTCCCAAAATAATCTGAGCTTTTATATCTTCTTTGAGTTCTCTTTGTTGCACCGCTTTTACTGTACCTGCAGTACCTACAGGCATAAAAATCGGAGTTTCTATTTCTCCATGTGCTGTGGTTATTTTACCCGCTCTTGCTTTGGATTGGGCATCAGTTTTTGTTAATTCAAATTCCATATTCGCCGCAAAAATATGTCGAATCGGAACCAATTGCACAATCAATGCTATGAACAATTGGCTTTATTTTATTTATTCGTAAGTCTATGTATGGTCAATTGATGCAGAATTATATCTTTGCACGCTTTTAAAACTAACCCTGTTTTATAGAATGATTGAAATAATTTTCATCCTTTTTCTGATAGCAGCATCTGTCCAGACAATTTATTGGCTATTCTTTGCCGTAAGCATATTGAGCCATAAGTTGGATAGGGGTGTCAATGCTCAGAATGCTTCAGCTATTTCGATCATTATTTGTGCATATAATGACTTGGAAAATCTTAAAAAGCTCTTGCCCAACCTGTATCAGCAGGAGTATAGTGACTATGAAATTATTGTGGTGAATGACAAGTCTAATGATGGAACGTATGATTTTTTACTAGAGGAAAGTAAAGTCAATCCACTATTGAAGATGGTGGACATTGACCGTACACCTGATCATATCAATTCTAAAAAATATGCGATTACTCTCGGCGTGAAAGTGGCGAAGTATGAACGATTACTGTTTACAGATGCTGATTGTATTCCTGCTTCTGATCAGTGGGTAAAATCAATGGCCGATAGTTTTGAAGATAAAACTCATTTTGCTTTGGGGTATTCACAGTTCAAAAGTGAACCGGGGTTTGTCAATACTTTTAGCCGGTATGAAACTCAGATGACTGGCATGTTGTACAATTCTTTTGCCATAGCTGGTAATCCATATATGGGAGTGGGCAGAAATATGGCTTACAACAAATCCGTTTTTTTTGAGAATAACGGGTTTAATCAATTTCAGAAAATATTGGGAGGCGATGATGATTTGTTTGTCAATCAGTACGCAAATGGGGCAAACACTGAGGTTTGTCTTGGAAAGGATGCTCTGGTTT
Source organism: Reichenbachiella sp. MALMAid0571 (assembly GCF_040151475.1). Lineage (NCBI taxonomy): Bacteria > Pseudomonadati > Bacteroidota > Cytophagia > Cytophagales > Reichenbachiellaceae > Reichenbachiella > Reichenbachiella sp. MALMAid0571. Next base: position 24,276 of record NZ_JBDKWG010000079.1, read on the forward strand.
GGTCTTACAGTAAGAAAACAATCCCGGATTATTTTAAGCAAAAGTTAAGACATATTTCCGTAAGTAAATATTATAATACTAAAGATAAATTGTTACTTGGGTTGTATTCTTTAAGTCACCTTTTGTTTTGGTTTGCATTTATTATTTTAGCGGTAGCAAACTATTTTCCCGAATTTGTATTTGGAGTGTTAGCAATAAGGCTAATTTTAAATGGTTTAATTGTAAATAGTATATCTAAAAAATTTGGAGAACGTATTGTAATTTGGTCGTTACCCATAATAGATTTCGTTTATAGCGTTTATTTATTGATAATGGGTTTTGCCACACTCAGCACAAAAAAGGTTACATGGAGTTAAAAAAACAATTCTCGGAAAAAGCACTCAAGGACTTTAAATTGATCGACCATGCGGTAAATGATGGTGACGAACAATCATTTGCAGAATTAATGGACAGGTACAAGAGACCTGTGTATCACATGATTCTGAAAATGGTAAGAAATATAGATGATGCGGAAGACCTGACTATGGAAGCTTTCGCCAAGGCTTTTAAAAACCTACATAAATTCAAGAAAGACTATACGTTCAGTACCTGGCTTTTCAGGATTGCCACCAACAATGCCATTGATTTTATCAGAAAGAAGAAGCTGGATACGTTTAGCCTTAATACGTCATTCAAAGATGATGGCGGAGAGCCTGTAAATATAGATGTGGAAGACCATAACCTGAATCCACAGGAAGAAACCATCAAAGATCAGAAGATAGAATTGGTGCAAATGTTTGTGACCAAACTACCACCAAAATACCAGCGATTGGTTCGCTTGAGGTATTTTGATGAATTGTCTTATGATGAAATAGCCAAGACATTGGATGCTCCACTTGGAACAGTTAAGGCACAACTTCACCGGGCAAGGGAATTGATGTATGATTTGGTGAAGGATAAAAAGCAGCACATTTAATAAAGACTGACAAAAGGACTCAGTGATAATACTCCATCTAATGGATATATGATCAGTATATGACTTAGTAAAAGGTCGTGTAAATATGTTTTAACCTCAATTGGTTAAACGCCACATTTCAAAATCTCATGGTAGCACAAATCGTAAAGTATTTTCCTGACCTTACAGACAATCAAATCTCTCAATTTGAACGGATGGGAGCACTTTATACGGAATGGAATGCCAAAATAAACCTGGTGAGCAGGAAGGATATTGATGAGATTTATACCCGCCATATTCTACATTCTCTGGCCATTGCTAAAGTGATTGTATTTCAGCCAGGTGCAAGTGTTTTGGATGTGGGTACTGGTGGTGGTTTTCCGGGAATTCCTTTGGCTACTTTGTTTCCCGATGTGAGTTTTCATTTGGTAGATTCTATTGGAAAGAAAATAAAAGTAGTCAATCAGGTAGCAGAGGAATTAGGCCTTAAAAATGTAAAAGGTACAATAGCCAGAGCTGAAGGCCTTACTGATAAGTATGACTTTGTGGTCAGCCGGGCAGTCACCAGACTGAAGCCGTTTTATGGATGGGTAAAGGGGAAATTCAATAAAGAATTGATTCATGACGTGAAAAATGGGATATTCTATCTCAAAGGTGGAGACCTGAAAGAAGAACTGTCAGAATCAAAACTCAGGTATAAGTTATTCAACCTTCCAGATTATTTTGAAGAAGAATTTTTTGAAACGAAGAAGGTGGTGTATGTGCCTGTGCAGTAGTTTTTTGGAGACTACTCAAAATAGTAATGTATAAATTCTAAAGCCAATTTGTATCTTCTTTGTTTATTTTGTAATAACTTTGTTATTACATTAATTAGTATCAATGGAAGCTTCAATTATTCAAATAGGCAATTCAAAGGGACTCAGGTTGAATAAACAAATTCTTGAGCAGTATAATATTACAGACAAGGTTGAGGTAATTTTAGAAAAAAACAGAATCATCCTAAAGCCTGTTGCCCAACCTAGAAAAGGTTGGGATAATGCTTTTAAAAGGATGTCAGAAGTAGGTGATGACTATTTGTTAATCAATGATGTGTTTTCAGAAGAGAATTTTGACGAATGGAGTTAAACCAATATAACATAGTTTTGGTTAATTTGGATCCTACTGTAGGGAGTGAAATCAAGAAAACCAGGCCATGCGTAATTATTTCTCCGAATGAACTGAATTTTAACATAAGAACCATTACTATAGCTCCTATGACTACTAAGTCAAAAAAATATCCAACACGAGTATTGGTTCGTCACAATAAGTTAGATGGTTGGATTGTACTGGATCAAATCAGGACTATAGATAAACAAAGGATAATTCGAAAGCTGGGAGTTTTAAAATTGTCAGAGTCAGAGTCAGTTAAAAAAGTAATAAAACAGACTTTTGTTGACTAAAGTTGTTTTCAATCCATCAATAATACCCGGTCAATTCAAATTCCTCTTTTTCTGAATCCAGTATTTTTCCTGCTTCGCATTTGAGCACACGGGCGGGATAATTAGTAAGAAAAGTATGGTTATGGGTGGCCATTAGTACCGCCGTACCGCTTCTGTTTATTTCCAGAAATAGTTTGAAAATATCATCTGATACCTTTGGATCAAGATTGCCGGTAGGCTCATCGGCTATAAGGATGCTTGGTTCATTGATCAAGGCTCTGGCGATAACCACTCGTTGTTGCTCACCTCCTGAAAGCTGGTGAGGCATCTTTGAAGAAACAGCTCCCAGCCCTACACGCATGAGTACTTCGGCTAGTCTGGCTTTCATTTTAGAAGATTCTTTCCAGCCGGTAGCCTGCATCACGAATATCAGGTTTTCGGTTACCGATCGGTCATTGAACAATTGAAAATCCTGAAAAACGATCCCTATTTTACGTCGTAAGTGCGGAACTTGCTTTCGTTTGATGCCCATGATGTTGATGCCTGCTACCTCTACTTCACCAGACCGGAGGGGTAAATCGGCATATATGGTTTTTAGCAGGGATGATTTTCCACTCCCGGTACGTCCAATCAGGTAAGCAAACTCACCTTTGTCTATATTGAAGGCAATGTTGTTTAATACCACCTGATTTTCCTGATAGATATCGGCATTTTTTACACAAACAACTGGTTCCGAACTGAATTCCATAGTCAAATATTTAGTGGTTCAAGTTTTCCGTAGGATAGACTTTCAATGACCTCCGACAATTCACTTTCTTTGCCTTCAAGGCCGTACTTCTCCAATTTCTTCAAAGGCCTATCCGCCCGAAAATAAGCAACCAGGACAAAATTGTCATCCCTAAGCTGGATATAGTCTGGTATTTTGGCCTTTCCTTTTACTTTGATAATGTACATTTTAATTGGTAGAGCAAAGCATTCTTTTTGATACTAAAGTAAAATTACAAGCTTTCTTTTGGAAGAAAACAAATCTAAGAAGAAAATAAAAAGCGGATGTATGAAAGGGGAGAAAATAAAATGGCAAACCAAATATCGCACCGCTACAACCATCTACCCTTGCTGCCTTCCAACCCTGGGGGATTCGATAGGAGCTGGTCGTATCGGTTTGCCTCTGCAAAATTAAGACAATTGTAGATTAATATCTATGATCGTTTAATTATTTTCGTGAATATTTACATTGCACTGCCATTTGAAAAAACACATTCCATTATTATCCATACTTCTACTTTTGGTTTTCTTACTGAACCTGTCAATCGGGTCTGTGAAGATACCACTTGGAGATGTCTGGGATATTTTGGTGGGCAATGAGATAGAGCATTCTTCCTGGCAAAATATTATTTTGAACTTCAGGTTGCCAAGAGCTGTAGCTGCTATATTGGCAGGAATGGGACTGAGCCTGAGTGGGTTGTTTATGCAAACTTATTTTAGAAATCCTCTGGCCGGCCCATTTGTGTTGGGTATTAGTTCTGGTGCAAGTCTGGGTGTAGCCGTTGTTGTTTTGGGAGGGTTTGGTCTTTTTACATTCAGTACGGGAAATTGGGGTGTTACCGCTGGTTCTGTTGTAGGTGCTTTTTTGGTATTTTCGGTTGTGTTGTTTTTTTCAAAGAAGGTAAACAACAATACGTCACTGCTTATTATTGGTCTGATGTTTAGCAGTGCCACTTCCTCTCTCGTGAGTATATTGCAATATTTCAGTACTCCTGAGAGCATTCAGTCTTATCTGATCTGGACTTTTGGTGATTTGGGAGGGGTCACAAAGGAAGAGCTTCTGATTCTCAGCCCAATAATGGTGGTGGCAATACTACTGTCTGTATTTATGATTAAGCCTCTTAATATATTACAACTGGGGGAGGTTTATGCTAAAAATTCAGGATTGAATATCCAATCTGCCAGATATGGCATTATTTTCCTCACAGCATTGTTGGCTGGTACGATCACAGCGTTTTGTGGTCCGATTGCATTTATTGGATTGGCAGTGCCACATATTGCACGGATGGTAGTGGATACCTCAGATCACAACAAGATACTGCCTGTGACTGCTTTTTCAGGTGCAATCATTTTACTGGTTTGTGATATTGTATCCAGGTTGCCAGGGTTTACCCAAACCTTGCCACTCAATGCAGTTACTTCACTTTTTGGTGGTCCATTGGTGATTTGGCTGATCGTGAAACGTAAAAACCTTCAATCCAATTTTTGATGACACAAACAGATACAGCCATGTTATCGACTAAAAACTTATGTATTGGATACGGGAAAAAGGTCATAGGAGAAAACATAAACCTGGAAGCCCATTCGAATGAAATGGTGTGTTTATTGGGACAAAATGGAGTGGGGAAATCGACATTACTGAGGACATTGAGCAACCTGCAAGAGCCATTGGCTGGTAATGTTCTAATAGAAGGCAATGAAATCAATAACCTGAGCCATCAGGAGCTTTCACGTGTTTTGGGGATAGTAACCACAGATAAAATCGGTATTCAAAATATGACTGTCAGGGAATTGGTTTCACTAGGCAGATATCCTTATACCAATTGGTTGGGAAAGCTGGGTGCAACAGATAGAGCCAAAGTGGAAGAGTCTATAGCACTTTGCAAGGTGGATTATATTGCCGATAAAAAAATGAGTGATTTAAGTGATGGTCAAAGGCAAAAAGCCATGATTGCCAGAGTATTGGCACAAGACACCAGAATTGTTTTACTGGATGAGCCGACAGCACATTTGGACTTGATCAATCGAGCCGAAATCATGAAGTTGCTTTCGGAAATAAAAAAAAACAGATGTGTCATTATATCTACCCATGAATTGTCATTGTCTATGCAGTTTGCTGATAAGTTGTGGTTGATGAATTTTAACCAGCCGATGGAAACCGGAACCCCGGAAGACCTGGCTTTAGGGGGACAGATTAACAGATCGTTTCATGAACAGGAGTTTGAAATTGATTTACTGACAGGAAATGTACAATTTCATAATCAATCAATCAGAAAAATAAATTTGATAGGAGGGGGGGCAGCTTTTGAATGGACAAAACATGCACTCAAAAGGATTGGTTACGAATTAGATGAGTCTTCCGAAAAACTTGTTGAAGTTAAAGCCATTTCAGGGCAATTGTCATGGCGGTTTACTGTAAGTAATCATTCTGTAAGTGGTTTTACTTTAGAAGCACTTATCAAAGAATTACAAAAGCCATAGATTTTTTTGTAAAAAAAGCGTGACTTTATTCTGGGTTTTATTCATAGTTCAATAACTAAAGAAGAATCGAACGTTGAGTGGATTATAAATTTAGATGCAATTGAACGACAAATTATCAGGTTTGCATTATTTTCACAATATCTTTATCTTGAAAGGGAGGGTTAATTTAAGCTAATGAAGAAAAGGATATTTGTGGTAGAAGACGAGGTGCTCATAGCCGATGGACTTTGCAGAACATTGGATCAGCTTGGGTATGAATCTTTAGAACCAGCTCTTTCTTATAAAGAAGCAATAGAAAGGTTTGACAAAGAGGAAATGGATCTGGTTATTCTTGACATCTACCTGGGTGGTAAAAAAACAGGTATAGATGTGGCTGAATATATCAGAAGCAAATCTGATACGCCACATATCTTTTTATCCTCATATTCCGATCAGCAAACCCTTGATTTGGCTAAGCAAACTCAGCCTTATGCTTATTTGGTGAAGCCTTTCGGAAAAGAAGATGTGTTTACCGCAATAGAGGTGGCTTTCAATAATTATGAACGTCTGTCACAAAAGAAAACAATTAGTATATCGCAGGAGTATATCTCTGAAATTACACCGACTGAAAAGCTAGTGCTTCAGAAAATAAAAGAAAACCTTACATCTAAGGAAATAGCTGTTGAATTGAATATTAGTTTAAGTACGGTAAAAAACCATAGGCATAATATATGTAAAAAGCTTAAACTTCCTAATACCACACATTCCCTGCTCAACTGGGTGTTGCGCAATGATGTGTAAAACAATCAGGTCAGAGCCATGTCGTTTTCTCTATTTCGGGTTTCTGTATCCTTGAATGAGACCAGAAAAGAACATCCTGATTCGTAGCTGTATTCTATTTTACCCTGGAGTTGTTTTGCCAATCTTTGCACCAGTTTAAGTCCGGTACTTTTAGAGGTAGCCAAATCAAAGTCTGTAGCAATTCCTCTACCGTTATCTGTTACTTTTAACTCGTAACTTCCTGATTCATTTCCTTGATTGACAGATATGCTAAGTAACTTTTTCGTCTCATCAAAGCCATATTTAAAAGCGTTGGTTACCAGTTCATTGATGATTAAGCCCAATGGTATAGCTGTATCAATATCAAACGAGTGCGTAGAAGGGGCAATGGATATTTGTGGTTGCTCTTCGATTGTAAACATGTTGGATATTTCTGCAATCAATTTTTTCACGTATTCATCAAAAGGGATGTTTAAGTCGTCGTTTTGATACAAACTGTCATGGATTAGAGACATGGATTTTACCCTGCTTTTACCTTCATGTGTCAAAGCCAATGCTTTGGGGTCTTGAATATCAGTGGCTTGAATTTCCAGTAAGCTCAATATAATTTGAAAGTTGTTTTTTACCCTGTGGTTGACCTCCCGGAGTAACAATTCTTTTTCGGCCTCTCGTTTGACAATTGCATCTCGTTGTTGGGCGATAAAGTCATTCTTGATTTTAAGATTTTTTGTCTGTTTTTGTGATCGGATAAATGCGAATAAGGCTACCGTCAGTAAGAATCCGGTCAGACTCATTATTATCAGATATAACCTTGATCTTTCCTGTTCATGCTTTACATCCAACTCTTTTTCTTTTACTGCAAGTTTGGTTTCATAATTAGCAAGATTTTCTGATAATTCTTGTGAATAGACCTTTTTATTGACGGCTACTGCTCTGCTTTGATAGTTCAAAGCATCTTTGTATAAACCTTCATTTGCTAAGGCTTTGGCACTTTGTCTTAGTACATGATAGTAGTCGTTTAGGTTTAACACATTTTCAGACAGAAGCATTATTTTATCACAAAACCCAGGCAGATCATTCACTTCAAATTTTTTATAGATGATTTCCTTGTATGGAGAGTCTGGTGGAAGGGTACTTAAAAACTGGGCGTAAAGATTATAACTCAATGTAGTTGCGCCGGGAGCATTATACATCTCATCTAAAAGTTCTATAACTTGTTCATCATATCCTCCTTTATAAACCAGTGCATTAATAAGGTGAGACAAAGTACCAGTATAATATGGACTTTTTACTGCCTGTAGCTTGTCCAATTCGTAAGACTCTTCACTTACTGCTATGTATTCGTCAAGTTTCCCTTCTCGCTGCAAGAAATCACTTAGATGGTAAAGAGACAATATAATCATACTGGTATCATTCATTGCTCTGGCTGTTTTTTCGTTTTTAAGGCAAATGGCTTTGCCAACTTTAATATTGCCTTGTATTTCAGCCATTATTATCTCATGGGTACTTGCCAATATTTCTGCTCTTTTTGTGTCAGGGGCGTTTTTGTCGAATTGAGATATGTATTTTGTGAGAGAGTCATTTTGTATGCTTGCCTCTCTTAAAACAAGTAGTTCATTGGCAAGATTTCTTATTTGTAACCACTTGATATAAACAAAGTCCATATTGATTTCACCAGTCTTATCTGGCATTTTTACATTATGTTGGATGAACTTGTCAAGTTGGCGAAAGTTGTTGGCCTCCCTTTCTTTTATTGCTTCTATGAAAGCAAGGTAGTCAGCATAGCTAGCCATACCAGGCTGGCACAGTCTGGATAATACATTTGTGTAGTTACTACTTGTATTTACAGATTTCACAACCAATAGTGCAGAATCAAACCGCAATGAGAGTAAATGATCCTCTATTTGAGTGATTGTGATTTCTAAGGAATCTTTCTTTTGAGTGTGAGATTGAGCATATAGGTTTCCACATAAAAATAAAAAGAACATGGAAATACGGTTGACAAAGCAATTCATTGGTGTAGTATTTAATCGCAATATAAACGTCAATAAACACAAACATACCTATAACAGTATTTCAAAATAAGCATTTGGTCTATAAAACCCTTTTTCATTTCTGAAAAATATAATGCTTGCTATGAATTTTTAATAAGAATTAAGTGTAATAAAATATGTCTTGTGAGTTTTAAATATAGACCTTAGGGTCTATTGACAATGTGTTAAATACTGACTCTTTTTGTCTATAATATAAAATGTAGAAAAAGGTTTTTGATGATAGCTGGTTATTTGGCGTGTTGAGTGGTTGTTACTTGAGTTTTGACTGTTGTTTCTTGTAACTCCACTCACCGCCAAATATTGCATATTCGCAGGAGAAATTATCAAATTTTGTGGGAATAGTTTATTTTGCACCTTTAAATGCTGCTTATTAAATACGAACTTGAATATAGCTATGAGAATCTGTAAAGTTTTTGAATACATTTCGTATATCCGGTTTATATGGATTTTCTTTTTACTTGGAACGGTTTTAATTACAGAGAGTAAGGCTCAATCACCCGGTGGTGTGTCTTCCAGCTTACAATTATGGCTGAATGCAGGTGATCTGGATGCTGATGGAATAGTAGAAGGTTCTTCTGAAGCAGGCCTAAGTTCCGGAGCGATTCAAACTTGGGCTGATAGAAGTGGTGGTGCCAGAAACCTTACTCAAGGAACACCAGGTAACCGTCCATTATACATTACTACAGGAAACCAACGGATAAACTACAATGCGGTTGTGTCATTTGACGATGTGGATGACTACCTGACATATACACCAGCATCAAGTTCTGTATCACAATTTTCACTTTTCATTGTGGCTGATTTGCCTATTTTAGATGGAGAAAACGATGGTATCTTTAACAATGGGACATCTGGAACAGCAAGTTTCGATTTTTTAAATGATGATCAATTTGGTACTGAATGGTATTATTACCGGGATGATGACAATTTAGGTTTTGGAAACAACTCAAATACAGGATTGCCCCAATTACTTGGGCTGACTTCTTCGAATGCAACAGATCCTCTGGTATCTGCTCTTATTAATGGCTCTTCTATAGGGTCAAACAACACAGGCTCAACAAGAGAAGGACAAACTTTTGCCAGATATGAGCTGGGCAGAAGGAGAAATGCCGCTGGCCCGCTTGATGGTGAGATTGCTGAAGTCATCATTTATTTTGATGCGCTTACGGGAACAAATCTTCAAAAAGTCCAGTCTTATTTGGGTGCAAAGTATGGCATAACGCTTTCCATCAATTATTTGGCAAGTGATGGTACAACCATATTTTTTGACAGATCAGAAGCATCTTCAGGATTCAATAACGATATAGCGGGCATTGGGCGCGATGATTCCGGAGGTAGTGCTAATTCAGTATTTAATCAGACTAAGTCACAAAGCGTTAATACGGATGCAATAGTTACTATGGCTCTTACTGACAATGGAGGCACATTTGCCAGCCCTAATAATTTCACGGCTAATTCGTCTTTTATTTTTTGGGGAAATGATAACGACAATAATGGAACAATAGAAGAAATTTCATCTGAATTATCAGCAAATGTAGATACCCGGATAGATAGGGAATGGAGAATCCAGGAAAATGGTACCGTTGGAAATGTAGATATAGAAATTGACTTGAGTGGCATTACGATTACAGGTACTACGGCTTCTGATTTTTTATTATTAATAGATGGTGACAATGATGGTAATGATGATTTTTCTACTGAATCTGTTACTACTATTGCTGCATCTTCATTCAATTCGGGAGTTGTTTCCTTTTCTGGAATAGATTTTCAGGATGGTGATGTATTTACCATAGCTACCTCATACACCAATCCTCCCCCAACACTTGATTTGGATCTTTCAGCAGGAGGTACTGGTTATAATCCCATTTTTCTAAATACTGATGCCAATGTATCAATTGCTGATTCAGATATTACAATTACTGATTCTAACGACCTTAACCTACAAAGTGCCACTATAATATTGACAAACCGACCTGATGGAGTAAATGAAGGGTTAAGCGTTTTGGGTTCATTGCCTGGTTCACTTTCTATTTCGAATGAATATGACGATTCTGATGGTGTATTGGAAATATCAGGAGTAGGAACAATAGCGGATTATGAAACTGCCATTCAACAAATTGCATATTTTAATTCTTCTATCAATGATGTCTCAGATAGGACAATAACTGTGGTAGTTAATGATGGAAATAGTGATAGTAATGTTGCTACCGCTACAATTGACATTCGAATGATTCCCACTTTAGACCTGGATACGGATGATTCTAATGCTTTGGGGCAAGATTATGCGGTTACTATTGATTTAAGTACAAACGATATTGCTATTTCAGATACTGATGTATCTATTACAGATCTGGATGATACAAATATCGAGACAGTCACCATTACACTAACCAATCGTCCTGATGGGAATGGCAATGAAAGTCTTAGTTTAGTAGGGGGACTGCCTTCTGGTATTACTGAAACTCCTTATGTGTCATCAACTGGTGTGTTGGTTTTAACCGGACCATCTTCACTCTCTAATTTTGAAACTGCTATTGAAAGTGTGGCCTATAACAATTCTGTTGCGTCTGACAACAGTAGTCGTATAATTACTTTTGTAATTAATGATGGTGATAATGATGGTACTACTGCAACGAGTAGAATAAACTCTACCTCTGTTCCAAGCCTTGATTTGGATTTATCAGAAGCAGGAAATGATTTTACAGCTTATTTTCAAGTAGGAAAAGGAGGAATATCAGTTGTTGATACAGATGTAACGATATCGGATCAACATGACCTGACCATGCGAAGTGCCACTTTTGTGATATCAAGTGCTATATTTAATGGCTCCAATGAAACATTGGGAATAAATGGAACACTTCCTAATGGAATTACTGTAACCTATCCTTATAACAGTACTGATAAAACCATTGTGATTTCCGGATTGGCAACCATTGAAGATTACCAGACTGCAATGCAACAAGTGGTTTACAACAATGCATCAATCAATCCAAACAATAGTGACAGACAAATAACAATTACTGTAAATGATGGTAATGATGATAGTAATAGTACTGTTGCAACCATAAAGGTCAAATTTCCTCCAACCCTGAGTACTACAGGGCCGGCAGAGACTACTACAGAGGAAACAGAAGTGGAAATAGATTTTTTAGAAATAAGTGCCAATGCTGATGAAGATGATGCTGATGGAGAGGTTGTGGCCTTTGTCGTAAAAAGTGTTACTACCGGTACTCTGAGAATAGGTGCAACCGAAGCAACTGCCACAGCTTATGCCACAGGTACAAATGACGTAGTTAGCTCGGAGTTAGGTCTAAAGGCTTTCTGGACTCCACCGACAAATTCAAGTGGTACATTGTCTGCATTTTCCATTCTGGCTAAAGATAATGAAGGGTTTTTGTCTGTAGGAGAAGTGATAGTACCAGTAATTGTAAATGAAATTAATGATTTACCTGTAGCCAATGATGATTTGGGTAGTACAAATGAGGCGACAGCTATAACCCTTTCAAAAATAACAGATAATGATACCGACGAAGATGGAACTATTGATCCAACTACTATTATTTTGATTGATCCTGGTAATTTTTTAAATACAGGTGATAAATACAATCCTCTGGTTATTGCCGGAGAGGGTACATATTCTGTAAATGAAGATGGAGATTTAACTTTTACGCCTGATATTTCTTTCATTGGATCTGCTCAGGTCAAATATACCGTAAAAGACAATGATCAGGATACCTCCAATGAAGCGTTAGTTTCTATTACAGTATCTGCAAATGATGCTCCTGGCATTGACATAGATGCAGACGATGGATCGAGTCTTACTGGTGCCGATTACAAATCAAGTTTCTTAGATGGTTCAGTTGGTGATATAGTAGTAGATTCAGATGTAATTATTACCGATGAGGATGATACTCATCTCGAAAGTGTTACCATAGTATTGACCAATAGGCCTGATGGAATTAATGAAGGTTTGGCTGTAGATGGTACATTACCACCGGGAATTACAGTAACAGATCCATATTCTGATTCTGATGGTAAAATTGTACTGAGTGGATCGGGTGAATTAGATGATTATCAAAATGTCTTGAAAATTATCCGTTACACCAATGTGTCAAATACTCCTGATCTTACTGAACGGGTAATTGAAATAACTGTAAATGACGGAACATCTGATAGTAATCTGGCAACATCTTATTTGTCAATAGGATGTACTTCTTATCCGCAATATACTTTCGATGAAGCTACAACCATCAATTTGGAATCTGGCTCTGCTGGTGCTGTAGGAGCAGTATATCGTTTTCATGATATTGACAGAGGAGTTAATTCTTTAGACGCTTTAGTAGAACTTACTGCTATTGTAAATTGTACGCTTGTGGATGTGGACGACAATTCAGGAAATGTAGAGTCATTCCGTCCATTAATTGATTGGAGTGGATCTGGTACAATTATGTATGTTGACTGGAAAATAACTCTGGTTACTGCGGGAACCTCAACTCCCATAAATGTTTCTAATATAGCCATTATTGGCGCAGATGTGGATGGCTATACTACATGCAGGGATTTTGTTGGCTATTTGGATAGCCCGGGTGTTACCTTAGAAGAAGAAAACAACATCACCCGGGATTTTACCGACCCTTTTACAACATTTGAATCTTCGAATGACAATGATGTAACACCAGGTGATCCGAATGAACCTCTTCATACCGTATATGGTACTTTTGAAAACACTTCAGTATTTGAAGTAAGAGGGGGTACTATTAGTCCGGCAGGAGATGATGATGGAGAAAGGTTGGTGGAATTTGACCTGTATAATACATGTTTTTTCAGTAACTATGAGACCCCAAAAACGACTCCCAATAGTGCAAGTAAGACCATAGTGATCAATGAAGACGAAACATTTGATTTTTCTGATGTTGATTTTTCATTTTCGGATGCAGATGGAGACGAGTTTGATGCGATTGTTATTAAAGAAAGACCAGCAGATGGTACTTTGAAGTATAACGGCAATCCTGTGACACAAACAAATGTGAACAATGGAACACAATATGGAAGCAGAACCAGCTTTTCATTCGTACCGGATCAGGATGAAAATGGCAATCCATATACATACTTTATATTTCAGGTAAAAGATGATTCAGAGCATCCGGATACAGAATTTGCAGCATTGGTAGATACTATTACCTTCAAAATAATTCCAATTAATGATGCCCCTGTAGCTGTAGATGATTCTTACACGGTTTTAGAAGGTGGCTTACTGGTTGTAAGCGATATTGATGGAACGGCTACTGGTTCAGATCCAAGTGATGATGGTGTACTGGTACAAGGAGTGGATATTGATGCAGATGGAGATGTTTTGGAAGTTACAGGTCTTTCCACGCCTGCTAATAATGGAGCTGAATTTGTTTTAAACAACAATGGTACGTTCTCATATCTACACGACGGAACCGAAACTACCACTGATACTTTTGATTATGAAATAAGTGATGGAAATGGAGAAACCGACATAGCGACTGTAACAATCACTATTATTCCGGTCAACGATCCTCCGGTTATAGATTTGGATGCAAATAATAGTTCGGGAGCGGTCTCATCAAATTATTATACCGGGTTTGTCGAAGGGGGAGATCCTGTAGCCATAGCGGATATTGACGATTCTATTATTGATGTTGACGATACCAATATTGAAAGTGTGACTATTGTTTTGACCAACAGACCCGACGGAGCGAATGAATCGTTAACAGTTGATGGTTCGGTTGATTTAACTGGTTTTACAAATTCAGGGTACAATCCAAGCACAGGTCAAATTACAATTACTGGCTCAGGTACATTGGCTAAGTACGAAGAAATCATAAGGAATATTTTGTATGAAAATATAGCAGTTGATCCTGATGTAGCGGATAGAAATATTACAGTTGTTATCAATGATGGAGATGAGGATAGCAATACAGCAACAGCAAACGTAACTGTAAGTACTGATGATGATTTTGACAGGGATGGAGTACCGGATGTGGATGACCTTGATGATGATAATGATGGTATTCCTGATGCATATGAATTTTGTACTCAGGGAGGTTTTGCTTGTTTGCCAGGTGGGTTCGATCCAAGTGGTGATGAAGATAGTGATGGAACTCCAAACTATTTGGATCCACAAGTTACCGGATTAGGAAGCTGTACTATTACTGGCAATAGCCCTCTGTGTGACGAATATGATACTGATGATGATGGTATTCCCAACCATTTGGATTTGAATTCCGATGGAGACAGTTGTTCTGATGCGTATGAAGCTGGTCATGGCCTTACTGTGCTTACAGGTGGAATCATTGCAGGGCCTTATGGTGCAAATGGACTGGCAAATTCAATTGAGATTACAGTAGAATCCGGGATAATTAATTTTACTGTTTCAGAATCAGAGTCAAATACTTTTGATGCGCAAAACAATGCTTTTAACGCATGTGTCCCAACACTTGATTTGGATGACAACAACTCTACAGATAACGGAGCAGATTACCTTACTTCATTTACAGAAGGGGGAATTGATATCAGAATTTCGGATTTTGATTGTATTATTTTGGATGCCAATGACGTAAATATTGAAAAGGTTACTGTAATACTGACAAATAGACCTGATGGGCCGGATGAAGGGTTAAGTATTGAAGGAACTTTACCTCCTGGCATATCTGTAATCGATCCTTATAACAATTCTGATGGACAGTTGGTGTTGATTGGATCTGCTGCTCTTTCAAGTTATCAGGCTGCTATTGAACAGATTGTTTACAACAATTCCTCAACAAACCCTGACAATACTCAACGGGTAATTACTGTAGTAGTCAACGATGGAGATAGCGATAGCAATATTGGTACAGGCCGTATAAATGTATCGGCTACAAATGCTGATCCGGTTGCAATCAATGACACTAATGCTATTACTGAAGGTACGGCTAGTGTCAATCAATCCGTAGGTTCCGGACAACTAGATGCCAATGACATTGATACAGATGGAGATGTTTTAACCATTGTGGATATTGATGGAGAAACAAACACTGGAATTAATGTTACAGGTACTTATGGTAGTTTAGATTGGGCTTCAGATGGTTCTTATACTTACTATTTGACCAACTCATTAGTAAATCACCTTGCTGAAGGTGAAACCGTTCAGGAGGTATTTACATATAGAGTTTCTGATGGAATAGGTACGGATCAGGGTTTATTGACCATTACCATTACTGGTAGCAATGACAATCCTGTGGCAGCAGATGATATTAATCAGATAAACAACACAGATGATGATACGGTAAATGAAACGGATGGTAGTGGTACTTTGATTAGCAACGATACAGATGTTGATGGTGATGGTTTAAATGTTGCTTCTATGCGAAGGTTAAATACTCCTGCCGGAACTGTTGAAAATGATCCGGGAAATAATGTTGTTGGACAATATGGAACTATTAACTGGGAAACAAACGGCACCTATATATATGATTTGGATGAAGGAAATGGAAGTGTCTCAGGTTTAGGAGTTGGGCAAACTTTGACAGAAGTATTCGAATACGTTGTATCTGATGCCAATGGAACAGATACCGGATTATTGACAATTACTATTACAGGAGGTAATGCTGAAGTAAGGATAGTTGCGACTGACAATCAGGGAGCAGAACCTGGTGCCAACGATGGAGAATATACGATATCATTATATGATGGTGGTGGCTCGTTACTTAATGCTCCAAGCAATCTCAATATTAACTACTCAGTAAGTGGAACAGCAAATTCTGGAACCGACTTTGTTGCCTTAACAGGATCAGCAACTATAGCAACAGGTACCAGTTCTGTTACCATTCCTTTAGATGTACTGGATGATGCCTTCGCAGAATGTTCTGATGAAACGGTGATTGTGACCTTGCTAGGAACATCTGATATTGAAATAGGTTCACCTTCTGTTGCTACTGTTACTATTTTGGACGATGAAGACATTTCTCCAACCATTTCTATTTCTGATATTTGTTCGGGAGATGATGCTGTAGTGTCCATATCCGGGGCGACAGAGTTACCTAATGGGACTTATGATTTTGACTATACTGTTACAGATGTTGGTTCTTTTACTGCCACCAATGTAAATATTACAAGTGGAGCAGGAACTTTCTTGGTTTCTGGTTTGGCCAATGGGACAATAGAAATTGAAGTAACAGGTACAGCTAGTCCATGTAGTATAATGGTAAGTGACAGTGCACCTGTTACTTTTGAAGTAAACACCGGATCTACTTCAGCTGAGATTAGTGGAACGACTGCAATTTGTAAAGGAGAAAGTATAGATTTAGCAGTTGTAATTTCCGGAGGATCCTGGCCTTATGCAGTAACTTTAAGTAATGGAATTACTTATAGCTTATATGATGGAGGAGATTCTGATGATAACAAAATTTCTGTTACACCTGTCAACACTACTGCTTATACTATTTTAAATGTTACTGATGCAAATGGTTGTTCAGGAACTGGGAATACTGGTACGGCAACTATCACCGTAAATAGGGGATCAACCGCTGCTACGGTTAGTGGAGCCACAAGTATTTGTCTTGGAGAAAGTACCAATCTAACTGTTGCTATTACAGGGGGAACAAGCCCATATACAGTAGTATTAAATGGTGTGACTGATCCTATAACGAACTATACTACTAATGCAAATATTCCTGTTTCACCTATAGTCACCACATCCTATACAATAGCAAGTATTACAGATGCAAATGGATGTACTGGGACTGGAAATGCTGCAACAGCAACTGTGACAATAGTTACAGATCAAACAATTGATTCTCAACCATCCGATGTTACGGTGTGTGAGAATGAAACGGCAATACTTTCAGTAATTGCAAGTGGAGCCGTTGGCAATTTGACTTACCAATGGCAGGAATCCGATGATGATGGATCTGCTGATGCTTGGGTAAATGCTATTGGGGGGAGTGGTTCATCAACGGCAAGCTATACTGCTCCTACAAGCTCTAGCGGTATTTTATATTATCGGGTATTAGTTGGTGATGACGATCCCGATTCTTGTGATCCTATTGCTAGTGAAAGTGCTAGAGTAGAAGTATATCCGTTACCAATTGCCGGAGCAATCACTGGGCTAAATGAGGTGTTTGTCGGTAATAATATTACGTTAACATCTAATGAAAGTGGAGGTACTGTTCCGTTGGACGTTACATGGGTAAGTTCCAATACTTCTGTAGCTACCATAGACAATTCTGGTGTATTGACAGGAGTAGCGTCTGGTTCTACAAATATCACTTATGTTATCGCAGATTCGGAAACATGTGGTGCTACATCAGCTATTCATGTCGTAACGGTTAATACACAGACTGATCTGTCGATTGTTAAGACAGCAAGTGATGCTACACCTAACGTAGGGGATAATGTAACCTTTACCTTGACAGTGACCAACAACGGCCCAAGTGATGCCACAGGTTTTACAGTAGAAGATATATTGCCAAGT
>NZ_JBDKWG010000080.1:0-3541 GCF_040151475.1 Reichenbachiella sp. MALMAid0571
GCGTGGACATCACCCAGACTACAGACTACTATCCAGGCGGATCAGTCCTGAGTCACTGGGAAAAGGAGGATTACCGATTCGGCTACCAGGGCCAATATGCAGAAGAAGACGAGGAGACTGGGTTTAATCATTTTGAAGCTAGGGAGTATGATTCGAAAATAAATAGGTGGCTAGTACCTGACCCAGCTAAACAGTTTGCTTCTCCTTACAATGGAATGGGTAATAATCCTATTAATGGAGTTGACCCTAATGGCGAAAGAGTTTGGTTTTGGTTTATGCAAATTGAAGCGAAAGGAGGAGTTAATCCGTACGGACCTGGGTATAATAACAATCAAATGACTGGTTTTGCGTATGATGACATAGGAAAAATATCTTTTACAGTCCATGATGAACATCAAGCTGTAAGTGCACAAAAACATTCTCCAGGTAATATGGGTACGGATATAGTTTTAGGAGGTGGAACCGGAGTAGAATGGGGTTTTCTTTATGATGGAAAGAGGACTAATTTTATTGATGCGGCTAATGCACATAATAGAACATATGATGTTACTGTCATTGATGTAACAAGTGGTGATGGTCAGTTTGGGTTGGCAGGAGGACTTACAATTGGGGCTAGCTATTCAAGTGTTGCATGGAAAAATATAAGATTCTTTGCCTTTTTACCTGATGAACTTGCAAGAGTTACTGGTGGATGGACTGGAATAACGAATGATCGTTGGAACGTATATACTGGCGAAGATGGTTTTGAGTATTTGCAATACAGAGATTCAGGATCAGAGTTTATAAAAACCGACTTGCGGTTACATAAAGTAGGAAAAGAAGGATATATGACCGATGGTTACAGAGCAGGATATGATAAACTACAAAATGAATAGTCATGACAATAGTAAACATTTTATCTAACCTTAGCCGTGTGGCAAAAATTAAACTAATTGTGATTTTGATTTTGTGTTTATCTAACCTTTTAACAATTGTTGGTTTACCCAAAGAAGAGCTTATTGTTTTTATTGAGTTAGATTTAATGGGGTTATTTATTGAATTTGCACAAGTAATGATTTTTTCCTTTCTGGGAGTGTTTTTGTTTTTGAGACTAATGTCAAAGAAAGCGAAAGTTTCTTTTAATAAGTACCTGGATTTGTTTCCAATATCTTTAATTCATTTTGTTGCTGTTTTATTTGCCACAAATGGAATGTTATATATAGTAATATATGGAATAAAAGGGGTACTATCTGGCTTAGGTTTTATACTTATTGCTTTTGGAATTGGTACTTGGGTAGCACTAAAAATCTATCATAATAGATATATAATTCGCCCGTTCTTTTAAGTCTTCCGAAGGATGACTTGAAAGTAATGAATGAAAGGCAGAGACTTTGTCTCGGAGGTAAACTATTCCCTCGAAGTGAAAGAAGGGGATAAACTGGAGCTGGACGTCAATGTCTTTTTCGTTGAGGATGATAACGATGAGGTATTCCCAGGGCTGATGGGCTTTCTGGCAAGCAGCTTTGGCGTATCCAATGGCATAGGCAGTGAGACAGCCCATATCTACGATGGATTGGAAAATGCCTCCGGCCTGCTGGCACTCTCACTCACCAATTCATCAAATGCGCCAAGGGCCTACCTGATGTGCATGGTCTTCGATCAGGACTATGTACTTATCGACCCGACCGCCGGAGGCTATGACTTCTATACACCCGTACCGGAAGCAGCCGCCACAGAAACCCAAAATATCTCCCTGGAGATAGATATTCCCGAAAACGCAAAGTATATTTACACCTATGTGGCCAACGAAAGTGCTGGCACCAATGTGTTCTTTGACGATTTTACAGTAAAGCAACTCGGCGTGGACATCACTCAGACCACAGACTACTATCCCTTTGGCTCTGTCCTGAGTCATTGGCAAAAAGAGAATTATAGATTTGGCTATCAAGGGAAATTTGCTGAAGAAGACGAGGAGACGGGTTTTAACCAATTCAAGGCTAGACAATTTGATGCAAGGATTGGTAGGTGGATGAGAGTTGATCCTGCCAGACAGTTTCATTCACCTTATAACGGAATGGGTAATGATCCTGTGAATGGAGTCGACCCTGATGGAGAAGCATGGCACATAGCGATAGGAGCGGTAATAGGGGCTGGTTTTGCTATTTATGATTTAGCTCAAGAAGAAGGAGGTATTGATTTGACAGATAGTAGGACTTATTTGAAAATTGGTATTGGAGCTGGTACAGGTGCACTTATTGCGGCTAGTCCTGCTACTTTGATAGGAATGTCAGAGGTTGGAGCTATTTCGTTATCAGCATCAATGGCCAACCAAGCGATTGATGATTATCATGGAAAAGCTGTACCTGATCCATCCAGAGCATTGATAAGTACTGCTGTCACTACACTTACTACAGGTACTGGTGGAAGGTTTACCAATCGTTACATTAATAAGGTGCATCAAACTTGGCGAAGAGGAGAGGCTGGAACTAAAGTTCCTTTTGCTTATAAATATCCGAATGTATTTACTTCATTTGTAAATTCAGTTTTGGATTTATCTACTGGTGCTTTTGATAGACTGTTTCAAATTGAGCCAACACCTAAGGAATCACTTCCTGAAGCTTCAATTGAATTTGGACCCGTGATATTTGATGATGTAGTTCCAGACAATCTTAACGAATTTGATCTTGATGAGAAGTAGTTTTTATGAAAAAAATATTAATATCTATTTTAAAATTATGCCTCCTTTTTGCAATTGTTCCGGCAGTTGGAATTTGGTATCAGCGAGATTTGACCGTTTATCAAATGATTTTTGTATATTTTGTATTAGTCTTTTCATTTGTAGTAATAGGTCTGTTATTGCAGTTGCTGAATCGAATGTTTTAGTATCAATTCCCCCCGTTCTTTTAAGTCTTCCGAAGGATGACTTGAAAGTAATGAATGAAAGGTAGAGACTCTGTCTCGGAGGTAAACTATTCCCTCGAAGTGAAAGAAGGGGATAAACTAGAGCTGGACGTCAACGTCTTTTTCGTTGAGGATGATAACGACGAAGTATTCCCAGGGCTAATGGGCTTTTTGGCGAGTAGCTTTGGCGTATCCAATGGCATAGGCAGTGAGACAGCCCATATCTACGATGGGTTGGAAAATGCCTCCGGCCTGCTGGCACTCTCGCTCACCAATTCATCAAATGCGCCAAGGGCCTACCTGATGTGCATGGTCTTCGACCAGGATTATGTACTGATAGATCCTACAGCCGGAGGCTATGACTACTATACACCTGTGCCGGAAGCTGCCGCCACAGAAACCCAAAATATCTCCCTGGAGATAGACATTCCCGAAAACGCAAAGTATATTTACACCTATGTGGCCAACGAAAGTGCTGGCACCAATGTGTTCTTTGACGATTTTACAGTAAAGCAACTGGGCGTGGACATCACCCAGACTACAGACTACTATCCAGGCGGATCAGTCCTGAGTCACTGGGAAAAGGAGGATTACCGATTCGGCTACCAGGGCCAATATGCAGAAGAAGACGAGGAGACTGGGTTTAATCATTTTGAAGCTA
>NZ_JBDKWG010000081.1:0-444 GCF_040151475.1 Reichenbachiella sp. MALMAid0571
CATCGGCTACTACCGGACTGGTTGCTGCTATTGTCGTATTCCCATTGGTTGGATCGGCTGACCCTACTGTAAAGGTGATCTCAGCATCATCAGTGATCGCTACTGCATCCAGTGCACCACTGATTGTTACGGTCTCAGCTACCACATTCGTTACGGTTGCCGTATAGGTCCCATCATTGTTGTCGGTCACGCCACTTACCACTGCACTGCCGGTGGAACTTAAAGTCACTGTGCCACCTGAGGCGGTCAGCAGGTTGCCTTGCGCATCGGCCAACTGAACCGTTACCGTACTCGTACTGGCTCCATCGGCTACTACCGGACTGGTTGCTGCTATTGTCGTATTCCCATTGGTTGGATCGGCTGACCCTACTGTAAAGGTGATCTCAGCATCATCAGTGATCGCTACTGCATCCAGTGCACCACTGATTGTTACGGTCTCAGCTA
>NZ_JBDKWG010000082.1:0-40883 GCF_040151475.1 Reichenbachiella sp. MALMAid0571
TGTGTTTGAGTTTATAGAAATCTGGTACAACCGTAAAAGAAAACACTCATATCTAGGGTATAAAACCCCCGAACAATATGGGAAAATTAATTGTTCAATATGCGCTTAACTTTTTGTCCGGTTTTTTGTTGTAAGTCCATCTGATGAAATCGCTTTATTAGCGCTATCTATAAATTTATCAAGCGCATTTTTGAAGTAATCTTTTTTCGCCTGCGAATATTCTTTAAATAGATCCTCTCCTTGTGGCGTTGTTGGTCTAGGACATTTAAAACCATTATTACTCAGCCAATTACTAATATTTACTAATGTATTTCTTAGGCAGATATCATCTCGCTCATGTTCTTGATAGTTTGAGTCTGAACCGGCCAGAATAGTCATTACAACACCTGGAAGCATTTCACCTTTTATATGATCACCCCAAGCTTTCAGATACCTTACTATTCTTCTAAGTTGATGGTCTTTTTTTCTCCGATCATTTAGCCATTGATCATATTCCTTTTCATATAATCGACTCTCTAAGATATACTCAGCTTTAAATCCAGACTGAATTAGCTCCTCAAACCAAACTATAAACTCAATAGGATTACTTGTATGCCACCATTCCTTAGTATCAGCAAGATCTGGTTCTCGAACGCTAATAGCATAATAAATGGGTAAGTCTACATGATAGTTGAAATCTCCGTTACGACCCTTATACCTAACCCGCACACACGTATTTTTATCCTTTATCTCTTCAATTTCATTCTCTCCTCGTCCCTTTTTTATTGATTCAATTACAAACTGATGAAATTGATGTGGTTCAGGCCTTTGGCTTCTATTTCTAGTACCAATGAAATAAACTCCATCGTCTATATCATATTCGTCATCTTTTTTACTTGGATTTATTATGGTGTCCATCACATATGAGCCTTGACTTTGAAATTCAATTTCTTCCTCTACCTGTGTATTTAGACTCTCAGCAAAGAAGCGGACACTTTTAAGCTCAGAAAATCCATTTTTTATCCTCTTTCTGAGATTATCCCGTTTTTCTTTTAGAATTCCTCTACGATCGCCATCTAATTTAATGACAGCATTATAAGATTGAAATAGATTGTGTGTATTTGCCATATTAGAAATCGTGTTGTTCGTTATTGCTTACCCATTTAAGATCAGTGAATTTGCCTTTTGTGCTAAATGGAAGCCTCTCGGTAAAATATCTACCTGATAGAACTTTGTTTTCTTTTGAACCAATCACCTTAATAATTTCAGTGCCATAATGTGGTGAGAAACCTTGTTCCTGACTTCCTTGATTTAGATATGAATAGATTAAGTTAAAATGTTTGTCACCGTTAGTCTTTTCAACATACATACCTTGACTTTCAGACATTGAAGATGCTGTTCCATCTGGTTTAATTGTAAATGAGAATATGATGATTTTGCTGCCAGATTGATGGACGATTTTTACGTGTTTGAGCGAACCTGTTTTTATCTGACAATTTTCATCTCTATACTCATATTCCAACCAGCCTTCATATCTTCCTGAGAAGTCATCGACCCAAAACATCCAAGAAAAAAGGCGTGTATTCCAGAGCCACTTATCAATAACGAATAATAGACTGGTCATAATCGAAACGATTGAGATAGAGAGTCCCCAAAAGTCTTTCGCTAAGTACAATGCAATTGCGAGTATTGCTAGAAGTGAAATAAGAATGCTAGATTTATAATATTTAAAATATCCATTATTCATACTCAGGAATTTTCAGACAATAAAAAAAGGGGTTGTAAACCCCTTTTCTTTTCACCATATATATTTAATATCAATGCCACGTGCATGCCTCTTACACCATTCCCCCAAAGATTGTCGTTTGGTGGAGGAAAAGGGAATCGAACCCTTGCTTCAGCAGTATCTTGATTTAAAACCATGCACGTTAAATATCACTTAATGTGCCAAATTTTAATTTTTCCCATTATTGTAGAATAACATGACATAATTACAGTATTTAACTACAATTTCTTGTTATATCAAATATGACTGACTAAAAGACTCATTAAATAAATTGTATTTGACTTCCATTCCCGGAATGAAAAAGTCCATTGAAGAAGGAATGAAAACTCCTTTATCTGAGCCATCCACTAATTTGATGTGGCAAAATCGAAGTAACTCGTCTATGGACACATTATGAATAAGGCGCTTATCTCTTACTCCTCAAACAAACCGGCATCCAAACCGGGAATGACACCAAGGGCATTTTTATAATAGACTTTTTTCAAAACTGAATCCGGGAGATTCAGCCCATACATTTTCCAATGGGCATGACGCTTGCGGTAGTAGTCGAAATACTCGTCGGCTGTTTCAAGCACTCTAAAATAGGTGTAGTATTCCTCTTTTTTATACGTGTCTTTACCCATCATCACCCTATCCTGATACTTGATCATCCAGGCTCTGGCATGTCGTGGTTGTCGGCCAAGCTCAGCAAGCACTGCACCCAATTCGGTGTAAACATTGGGCAACTCATCAAACAATTGCCCTAACCTGTCAAGGTCATTGCCAAACCATCCTAAATGTGCATTGATGAAAATGGTATTAGGGTGCTTACGAAATACATGATGCTGTTCCGTCATGACTTCCTCAAACGACGGATATTTGTCGGGAGACCGATAACGGCTGGGGTATTGTTTCAGTTCCAGCCAACGCTCGTTGTATTTGTCTTTGTCTTTCCAAAATGCAGCAGGCTCACCGGAGTGAATGAGAATGGGAATACCCAATTCACCACATTTTGCCCAGATAGGATCAAGCCTTTCGTCATCAATGGCTATTCTGTTGCCTTCATTGTCTTTGTCTGTAAGACCCAATCCCTTATACACCTTGAGTCCCTTCACGCCTTGTTTCACGGCTTCTTCCATCATTGTCAGGGCATTCTGCGGCCATCCTTCGTCATCAAGTTCTTCGAAGTTGATGTTTAGAAAAATAGCAAACCGATGACCCAGATGGTCTTTTACATTGTCCAAAGACCACTCCAGATATTTGCCACGAAAACCACTGAGATTAACCATCACTGCCATGTTAAGCTCATCCATATCTGCGACCAGTTTGTCCAGGTTTTGAATAGGCATTGTCCATTGATGGTTGTGTACATCAATAAATGGAAATTTTGCCCTTGTCAGCAGGGTTTCAGGTACTTTCAGTGTGGAAATGGGAGAATACTCTTCGACATCCATCACATTCATTCGGTATTGAATTTTACCAATACACCAATAAACTGTACCTAAAAAAACCAAAACAAGCAAGGGCAAAAGAAACCACTTTTTCATAAAGAAAAATGCTTATTGTACGCTTATTGGTATGCTGAATTTTATTTTGTCCCAAACAAAATCCATCATAATATCTGAATCACTGTTGCTAAAGCTGATGGTAAACATTTCAGTAACTTTGTCTTGAGGTACAACCGGAACCGTTACAGAAAAAAGATCCAACTCCGGGTCAGCTTCGGACACAGCGAAAAATACGTCCAGTTCACTGTTCACCCGTACTTCAAAAGAGTCAGCACCGGGAATGGCATACAAACGATAGCTTCCAGCCTGAAGCGGCTTGCCTCCAAACAATACATCTTTACTGAAAGTAACTTCAGTAGCAGCATTGGCTCCTAATCTCCAGTATTTTCCATAAGGTTGCAAGGCTCCCTCGGACTCATTTCCGAAGATCAGACGCCCCTTTTTATAAGGCCGGCTGTAATCAACCGAAATTTCTAAACCTTGTGCTGAATGTTTCACAGTAGCAGGCGGGCTGGCAGGTGTGGCTATAAATATCGAATAAACCACAAAAAGTACAAACAGAAGTACAGCTACTCCTATTCCGATAAAAATTTTCTTAATCATGTTGGTAAGTTTTGTTGAAGAAGTAATATAAACTGCATTGAAGCTGGAATGTTACCAGAATGCCATAAATAATTGTAATGCTATATCACACAGCACTAACTAGAATACATCATTATATGATATTGTCAAGGGTTTTTCGACTGTCATTTTCTCTCATTTTCTTAAATTCAGTGGGGGTAAATCCGGTAACCTTTTTGAATTGTGATGACAGATGAGCCACACTGCTGTATCCTAGTTTGTAAGAAATTTCTTTGACAGACAATTCATCATAAAATAGAAACTCTTTCGCTTTTTCTATTTTTTGTTTGATAATGTATTGCTCCAGTGTGATTCCAGTAACAGTTGAAAATAAGTTGCTCAAATAATGGTAGTCCTGGTTAAGCTTATCTGCAAGGTAATACGACCAATTGATGTTGATATCAAATTGTTCATAATGATGAATTGCCTCAATGACAGTGGTTTTAATAAGCTCCAGTAGTTTGCTTTTTTTATCATCAATTCTTTCGAAACCATGCTTCACCAAAGCTGTGTCCAACAAGCCTAAGGTTTCTCTGGTTGGTTCTTTCGTTAATTCTACCTTTCCCAAGGTAACAGCACCTGAGTCTATGTCAGCTTCTTTTAATATCTGATCTACTACAAGAATGCAGCGGTCACAAACCATGTTTTTTATATACAAACTATGCTTTCCTTCCATACATACTGCGTTTATTAGATTCAATTACAACCTACCAATCTATTGGAAAATAGTCTTTCAGGAATTTACCACACCAGTGTTTGCCTGTGTTTATCCCATCAATCAAAGGATCCATCACCCTCGCTGCTCCATCGACAATATCCAATGGAGGTTGAAAATCATGTACTTCTACTTTCTTTTTTGATAATTCAGCAGGATCTTCATCTGTCACCCATCCGGTATCAACAGCATTCATGTAAATACCATATTTAGCAAAATCCGATGCAGCAGTATGTGTCATCATATTCAATGCGGCCTTTGCCATATTTGTATGGGGATGGCGATCTTCCTTGTGAAAGCGATGAAATTTCCCTTCCATAGCTGACACATTGATGATGTGCTTTTGTCCGGTATTTTCTTTTTTCATCAACTCCACCAAACGATTGCAGAGTACAAATGGCGCAATAGAATTAACCAACTGAACTTCAATCATTTCAGTAGTCTCAATTTCACCCAGTTTTAGCCTCCAACTATTGGTTTTTCTCAGATCTACCTGTTGCAAATCAGCATCTAATTGCCCTTCAGGAAAAACCTCTTTAGACGTAATCGAATTATCAAAACTATAGGGTATTTGAGATAATTTGGCTGAAGCACTGATACCAACTCCCAGCTCTCTTCCATGCCAGGTCACCGGAAGATTCTTACCATCACTGGTGGCAACTCCGGAACTCAATGTTCTGAGTTCGTCCAGACAATAGGCATGATCAGAAAGTAATTCCCGGGCATAGGGAGGTAAAGCATCTATAGGACACTCCTCATTGCCCATCAAATGCTGATAAAAACCAGCTGGCCTCCTTACTGTTTGAGCCGCATTATTGATCATAATGTCTAATCTGTCATATTGCTGCTCTATAAAATTACAAAAGATTTCAACACTGGGAATATGCCTTAAATCAAGACCGTGAATTTTGAGGCGATGGCCCCATTCGGTAAAATCTTCTTCTTTGGAAAAACGAAGTGCTGAGTCAACAGGAAATCTGGTAGTCGCTACCACAGTTGCTCCTGCCCTTAAAAGCATTAAAGTTATATGGTACCCAATTTTCAATCGTGAACCTGTCACCACTGCCACCTGGCCAGTCAGATCAGCTGTTTGAAATCGTTTGGCATAATTAAAATCACCACATTCAGGACACATGGTATCATAAAAGTGGTGTAATTTGGTATAAACAGCTTTGCATACATAACAATTTCTGGGAGATTCCAACTTCAAGTCTCTCTGTTTATGCTCTCCTGATAAAGCAATCATTTTTGGGGCAGAAAATACAGCAGCTTCCCGGGCACTTCTTATCCCCGTTTCGGCACGAGCATGCTTGTCTCGTTCTATTTGTTTACGCCTGGCTGCTTTTTTAGCATCCTTCCTTCGGCGGGCAAACTCTTCTCGGCTTGGTCTGGTGAGTAAGCCAGCCATTTTCATCAACTCCACCCTCTTTTCTTCAGGTAGTTCAAAAAGCTGATTGGTATCCCCTACCAACTTGCTCAATATAGATATACAATCATCAATTTGCTTGTGACTGACCGTCTCTTCCTGTTCTAAATTGTTATCACTCATAAATCTCACTTACATGCCGCAAAGATAGGCTTAAGTAGCATTATTGACTATTCTCAATAGTAGCTTTTCTTCAGAACAATGAAACATGACAAATAGAAATGGAGTTAAAAATCACGAGCAAACTAACCCTGAATTAATACTCTGTTAATGATAAATTAATTTTTAGTTTTGCGACATCATAATTTTAATTCGTAAATGGCAAAATCACTCAGCAGTCCTTCCTTTAAATTAAATATCTACCCTGCTCTGATTTATCGATTACTGATTGTTTTTGTACTATTGGCACTGTGCAGGTTGTTTTTCTTTTTATACAATCATGAATATTACACTGACATAGATTTTCCTCGCCTTGCATTGATCTTCTGGGGTGGGTTTAGGTTTGATTTGACTGCATTGCTCTACTTAAATGCCTTGTATCTTTTTATGCAAATCATTCCCTTCAAAATCAGGCATAACCGGATATATCAGCAGACAGCCAGATGGATCTTTGTATTCACTAATGCAGTAGGTATTATTATAAACATGGCTGATACTGTGTACTATCAGATTACTTTGAAAAGAACTACAGCTGCCATATTTCAGCAATTTGCCCATGAAGTAAATTTACCCGGACTGGTTTTCAGGTTTTTAGTAGAGTATTGGTATGTGGATGTACTAGCAGTTTTTTTTATTATCATTTTAATTTTTTTATACAATAAAGTAGAGGTTAAACCTGCTCCAAATCAAAATATATGGAAATATACGGTGTTTCAGTTTGCACTCATGGCAGTGACTGTTTACCTGACGATAGTAGGAATCAGAGGCGGTTTCAAACACAGTACACGACCGATTACCCTCAGTAATGCATCTGCTTATATAACTAAACCAAACGAAAGGGCTATCGTCCTTAATACTCCCTTTGCTATTTTCAGAACACTAAAGAAAAACTCGTTGCAGGAAAAGCAATATTTCAGTTCTCAGGAAGAACAGGAAAAAGTATTCACTGCATACCATTCAGGAAAACCGGATAGTATTATGGCCAAAAAGAATGTGGTTGTTTTCATATTGGAAAGTTTTGGAACAGAGCATATCGGAGCATTGAATAGAGATATTGAAGGGTACAAAGGCTATACGCCATTCCTTGACAGTCTGATAGGTCATTCATACACCTTCAGAAATTCTTACGCCAATGGCCGTAAATCCATCTCAGGTATGCCCTCAGTATTGGCAAGTATTCCGTCATTGGTAGCTCCATTTGTTTTATCGCATTATTCCGGAAATAAAATCAACAGCCTGGCTTCAACTCTTGGAAGTGAGGATTACTACACAGCGTTTTTTCATGGTGCTGCAAATGGTTCTATGGGATTCGATGCTTTTACCAATCAGGCAGGGTTTGATGATTACTTTGGCAAAGATGAATTCGATAACAATGATGCTTATGATGGAATTTGGGGAATTTGGGACGAAGAGTTTTTTCAATATTTCAATACTGAAATGGGGAAAATGAAACAACCATTTTTCACTGCTTTGTTTTCAGTATCTTCTCATCATCCATTTATTCTGCCAGATAAATACAAAAATAAATTCCCAAAAGGCAGTCTGAAAATTCATAAAAATGTTGGATACACCGACTATTCGTTAAGAAGGTTTTTTGATGAAGCCAAAAAATCTGATTGGTACAACAACACTATATTTGTATTGACCGCAGACCATGCTTCGACTTACAGTGACATTTTAAAATACAAAACATCGCTCGGAACATTTACTGTACCTATTATCATATTTAATCCTGAAAACGAGCAACTGACGGGATTTGATCAGACTACTATAGTGCAGCAAAATGACATTATGCCTACTGTGCTCGGCATGCTTAACTACCCTAAGCCTTATGTTGCCTTTGGTAACGACATGTTTGATCAGCAGGCTGAACATTTCACCATTAACTATGTAGGAGATTCTTATCAACTGATCATGGATGGTTATATGCTTCAGCACAATGGCGAATCAGCCACCAACCTTTTTGATATTGAAAAAGATGAATTGCTGACTCAAAACTTACTGGGGACTTTGCCGGATGTAGAAGCCAAAATGGATAGGAAGCTCAAAGCGATTATCCAGGAATACAACAGAAGATTGATCAGAAATGAAATGGTCATAACTCAATAACAAAAAACTTTTGCTTTTTGTTTGAAAACCCAATGGCAGTATTTCCCATTCTATCTTCAAAATACAAGTCACCAACATCTAAGAAAACACTATTAGTATCTTTTTCGATCTTCAGGTCAAACCTGTTGATGCTTCCATCCTTGCAGTACCATATAGTCTGATCTTCACTATTATACAATGCATTGTATAAATCAATGGAGGTACTCCTATCAAATGTTGTTTTGGATTGTAATTCAGTCAACGAATAAGATGTATAGGATTTGGGTGAAACAAGTAAAAAATGATTTTTCGATTCATCAAATAAAAGGAGACCCTTATCATAAGCCCTTGAAACCGCTAATACACCATCTGAATAAATATCTATCTTTTGAAAAACATCATTTGATCTTCTAAAGATAACCTCCGGTGAACCTGTTTGATAAAACCTACTGGTATAGTCGGTAATACTGTCATTCAGTTTTGATTCTGAAATTTTCTTCTCTCCAATAGTATAAGTAACAAACCCTTCGAAAATTGACCCGAAAGCATACTTTCCTCCAGGATGGATATAATAATAAGGAGCATTATTTTTAATCTTCTTTACTGTTGTATTTCCACTTTCATTCAAAATAATGTATTCGTTCTTTTCGTGGTGTGTGATGTAAGCAAGTGAGCCATTGTCAAGTAGATTAATACTTTTTACATTTTCCTTCATCTTAAAAGAAACAACTACCTCATTGTTTTCATAATCCCAAAGTCTGGCCCGTTCAGGTATTTCATCAACAAGCCACACTTTGGAGGTTCCCTTCACAAGCCATGCTCCCCAAATATCACTTCCTTCAATTGAGTTTTTTAGAGATTGTGCATGAATAGATGCAGACAGGGATAATGATAATAAAGTAATAAGCAGTTTGTTCATATTGCATTTTTTAAATTCTACCATATAACTTTTCAAAAGCTTACTTATTTTTTAAATATAACAATTTTCGTTTGAGCTATCAAAACGGATTATCGATAAAAAAACATACTTTGAAACAGTAAATGAAAAACAAATAACTCAAATTCAACGAAGGCAACATAAAATCAACCGAAGACCAAGAGAAAAACTTAATTTTAAATTTCCTAAAAAAATCTTTTATCTAAAAGCTGCCTGACTTTTGCACCTGAGTTGAACCTACGTAAATGCAGAAATTCCTATAAATATTGCATCCGGGTAAGTTTTCACTATTTTTTACCCTAATTTTGCGGCTTCAAAAGCCTTGAATTATGATTTCTACTCAAAACATATCCCTTCAATACGGTAAGCGTATTCTATTCGATGAAGTAAACATAAAATTCACTTCTGGTAATTGTTATGGAGTGATAGGTGCCAATGGTGCGGGAAAATCTACCTTCTTAAAAATATTATCAGGAGACATTATCCCTAATTCCGGTAAGGTGATAATTGAGCCAGGCAAAAGAATGGCCGTATTGAACCAAAACCATTTTGAGTTTGATGAACATACGGTTTTGAATACCGTGATGATGGGCCATACCACGATGTGGGAAATCATGCAAGAAAAGGATGCCATTTATGCCAAGCCAGACTTCTCAGAAGAGGATGGCAACAAGGCTTCAGAACTAGAAGCCAAATTTGCTGAAATGGATGGATGGAATGCCGAGTCTGATGCAGCTGCTTTACTCAGCGGACTAGGTATAGTAGAGAGTGATCATTACAAGTTACTCAAGGAATTAAATGGTACGCAGAAAGTAAGGGTACTTCTTGCTCAGGCTTTATTTGGGAATCCAGATATTTTAATTCTTGACGAACCCACAAACGATCTGGACATCCAAACTATCACCTGGTTAGAAGATTTTTTACTTGATTTTAAAAATACGGTTATTGTTGTTTCTCACGACAGACATTTCTTAGATACAGTTTGCTCACATGTAGCTGACATTGATTTTAGTGCGATCAAATTGTTTACCGGAAATTACTCCTTCTGGTACGAATCAAGCCAATTGGCATTGAGCCAGCGGTCTTCATCCAATAAGAAAGCAGAAGAAAAGAAAAAAGAACTTCAGGAATTTATTGCCAGATTCAGTGCCAATGCATCAAAGTCTAAGCAGGCCACCAGCAGAAGAAAGCTGCTGGACAAAATCAATATTGAGGAGATACAACCCTCCTCCAGAAAATACCCTGCCATTATCTTTAATCAAAGCAGAACAGCAGGTGATCAGATTTTACAAATTGAAAAACTAAACAAAAGCGCATCAGGCACTCCCTTGATAAAGAATTTAGATTTATTTGTAAATAAAGGTGATAAAATTGCTGTCATCAGTAAAAACAGTCATGCTGTAACCGCTCTTTTTCAGATTCTAATGGAGGAGCAAAAAGCTGATTCAGGCACTTTTAAATTTGGTCAAACCATAACAACGGCTTATTTACCAAACGAAAACAGTGAGTATTTTACCTCGGATGACAACCTGATTGATTGGTTGCGTCAATACAGCGATGGTGAAAAAGATGAAGTATTCATCAGAGGATTTCTTGGAAAAATGCTTTTCTCTGGAGAAGAGACTTTCAAAAAATGCAGTGTACTATCAGGAGGAGAAAAAGTAAGATGTATGGTATCTAAGATGATGCTCGCTCAGGGAAATCTATTGATACTGGATGAGCCTACCAACCACCTTGACCTTGAATCAATACAAGCATTTAACAATGCTCTGGTCAACTTCCCTGGTACAGTCCTTTTCACTTCACATGACCATACATTTACTCAGTCTGTTGCCAACAGAATTTTGGAATTAACTCCCAATGGCTTCATTGATAAGTTAACTGATTTTGATGACTACATTTCTAATGAACAAATCACAGCGCAAAGGGAAGAAATGTATGTCTAAAATATAATCAAAGAAATACATCCTAATCAAATTTATACCCTTAGCTTCTTGCTTATAAAATACATTTTATTAAAAAATTATACCAGCCTGTTACCATTACGGCTATGCTCAAATTCTCACCTTTTTTGACAGAGAAATCATACAAGTACATTACATACTAATTCAACTAGATTTAAGTAATATAAAATATAACTTTTTATAGCTTAATTAAATATAAATACCTATATTAGTAATGTTATAAACCAGATTAATTCTACTGAAGTAGATTATAAACATCCAGATCACACCAGCTAATGAGAGGAATAAAACGCTATTTTTCATTTCTTTCTTCTTTCATTTTAATTGTATTATTTATACTTAGTGCAAATAGTACAATCTTAAGTGTTGCTGGACAAAATTTATTGGAAAATCAACACGCTGAATTCATTCCTTCATCACCTGCTCCGAGAAATCTAGAACGTAGTATATATGGAAAAACAGTATGGCAACTCTAAAAACTATAATATATTCTATTGCACTGGCCTTAATACTAATTTGTGGTACATCATTATATGCACAAATTTCTATATCCAGAGAGTATCAAATTAAAGCTGTTTTCCTTTTAAATTTTACTCAATTCATAGAGTGGCCAGAAGATGCATTCGCAACAACAGATTCCCCTCTTGTAATTGGTGTACTAGGAGAAAATCCATTTGGTACTCAGTTGAAAGAAACTATAGCCGGGGAAAAAATAAATGGGCATCCATTAGCTGTTGAGTATTACAAGAAAGTTGAAGACATCAATTCATGCCACATCTTATTTGTTAGTTCATCACAAATGCCAAAATTCGAGGAAGTTGTATCAAACCTGACAGGAAAAAATGTTCTAATTGTAGATGATGCCAATAACTATATGCACCAGGGAAGTATGATTAAATTTTTTAACCAAAGCAACAAAATACAATTTCAAATTAATCCCGATGCAATTAAAAATACCCAGTTGACTGTTAGCTCCAAACTATTAAGAGTAGCCAAAGTTGTTAAACCTAAGAAAAATTAATGTTCTTGTTAAAAGACATACCAATCAAAAAACAATTGATGACAGTAATTTTGTTCATCAGTGGTACGGTGTTGATTTTGACTTGTACTGCATTCATTGCCTACGACTTTTATACTTTCAAAAAAACCACAATACAGCAACTTTCAACATTAGCAGAAATAATAGCCAGTAATAGTACTGCCGCTCTTGCATTTGATAGCCGTGAAGATGCTGATGAAATATTAAGTAGTTTAAAAGCCGAAAAAAACATTGGCACTGCATCTCTTTATGACAAAGAGGGGCATCTTTTTTCCCAATATCCTGAAGAGGCAACAGTCAGTGAATTTTTAGCAATGTCAAGTGAAAATGGTTTTTATTTCAAAGGTTCAAATATTGAAGGAGTTCAAACTGTTTTACAAGGCGACAGAAAACTTGGCACCTTGCATTTAAGCTATAACATAAGGATTATCCAAGAACGTCTTAGATCCTACATTTTGATATCTATTTTAGTTTTTCTTATCTCATTTGTATTAGCATATCAGCTTTCCAGGATTTCACAAAAAAGTATTTCTTCACCCATTCTCAATTTAGCTAACATAGCTCGTGCAATATCTGAACGTCATGATTATTCAGTACGTGCGCCTTTAACGGGAAAGGATGAAATAGGGCTACTCAATAATGCTTTCAATCGAATGTTGACACAAATTCAAGAACAGAATCAGTCTTTGCTGGACAAAAATAACGAGCTCAAAAAAACCAACGAAGACCTAGATAGTTTTGTATATGCTGCTTCTCATGATTTAAAAAGCCCTATTGTTAACATTGACGGATTGTTTAATCTACTGGCTCCAGAAATTTACAGCAAAAATGAAACTACAAATTACCTAATAGACCGAATGCAGCATTCAATAACACGACTCAAAAGAACCATTACAGATCTCTCTACGGCCGCAAAAGCTCAAAAAAATATTTTTGATGATATAGAAGAAGTGAAATTTGAAGATGTTTTTCAGGAAGTCTCAATAGATATCGAAACTCTGATTAATTCATCAAACGCAGAAATAAAGACTGATTTTTGTGAGCTTAGTACAATTAAATACTCCAGAACGGCTATTAAAAGTGTAATGTATAATCTGTTGTCTAATTCGATTAAGTATAAATCATATGACAGGCCTCCTGTTGTCCATATTGAAACGGGAAAAATAAATGGCAAAAAAGTTTTGACTGTAAAGGATAACGGGTTGGGCATAGATTTAAATAAAGATAAAGAGAAGCTTTTTGCAATCTTCAAAAGGCTGCATAGTCATGTGGAAGGCACTGGAATAGGACTTTATGCAGTGAAAAGAATTATTGAAAACAATAATGGTAGTATTGAGGTAGAAAGCACTATAAACAAAGGAACATTATTTAAAATTTTTTTTAATTAAAAGTGTATGAAATGAACAATGTTAATAATATCCTATTGGTAGATGATGACGATACTGGAACTTTTCTTACTAAAATCGTTATAAAAAAATTAGATCAATCAATCAATGTAGATAATGTATGGAATGGAAAAGAAGCATTAGATTATTTTGGAGGAAATGACAATACATCTCTGAGTAAACACCCTGATCTTATTCTTCTGGATATCAATATGCCAATAATGAATGGATTTGAATTTTTAGAAGAGTTTAATGGAAACAATACATACCCAAAAAACATACCTATCGTAATACTCACCACATCAACCTATTCAAATGACTTTAAACAAGCAATTAAATATAATGTATTAGAATTTCTGGAAAAACCATTATCTGTTGACATGCTATCTTCAGTACTGGACAAAGTAAGACAGAGTTAACAAATAAAAATAGTTATAAAAAATCAGCATAGTTTTTTTTCCACACTAGGACTAATTTCAATCCCATTCTTTAGCTTTTCATCTGAAACTGGTTTACCAAAGCAAGTATTTAAAGGTAAATGGCCTGCCCATATATCAAGGTCATAATCTTCCTGATCATCTACAGGCCCTCCCATTCTAACCTTTGCCGATGCTGATTCTATTTTTATTGCCAATACACCAGTAATATCCAACTCCTTGTCATTCGGTTTTCTTGTCTCTTCCCATCTTCCTTTAAGGATATTTTCGGTAATGCAATACAGTGCATCATTTTTATCACTTCTTTCTGTCACCTCTACCGCTGTACCATAGATAATCACTGATCTGTAATTGACCGAATGATGGAATGCTGATCTGGCTAATACCAACCCATCCAAATGAGTAACTGCAAGGCAAACAGGCACACCTTTAGCTATATTTTTAATTGTCCTGCTCTTCACTGAGCCATGTATATACAACAAATCACCACGCCTTCCATAAGCCGTTGGAATCATAAAGGGCTGATTATTAATATTAAAAGCCACATGACATAAAAAACCTGCATCTAAAATATCGTATATCTTCTGCTCATCATAAGTAGCTCTTTTAGCACCTCGGACAACTTTATTCTTTTTAGTTATTTCAAATTGACTCATCTCACTACTTCTATTTCTGGTTCAACATTTAATGGGAAATTTATTGAATTGGCGATAAAACAATATTCGTGTGACTGATGATGCAATTCCACAGCTTTTTCCAACCTATCGGCTTCCAAAATTTTTATCCTGGGCTTTAAAGTTGCGGAAACAAAGTGTCCACTACCCCTTGCCTCTTCTTCCATCACACCCACCGAATTGTCAATGTATTCTACTACTGTAATCTGATTATCAGAGCAGAAATGCAAATACATTAACATGTGACATGCAGACAAGGTTGACAACAACAACTCCTCAGGATTGTACCTTTCAGGATTTCCTTTAAACACCGGATCAGACGATCCAAGAATGACTCCTCCCGTCTTTTTACTGATTTCATGGTCACGGGTATAAGCAGCACTTGATTGCGTTCCTTTCCCTAAATTTCCTGTCCATTTTACTTCTATGGTATAATTGTGTTCTTTGCTCATTTTCATTTATTTGTTTTTCTATAAGTAAAAGTATTATCATTGTGGATGACTGTAATAGTCCAATATTAAATAAATGCATGGTCCGGATATGCTTCCATGGAAATCTATTATTAGAGTAAATAAAAAGGAATCTCGTGCTGTTTATCTACAAGTAGCTGATGCTATCATAGATGAATTAATGGCTGGAAGGATTTCGAAAGCATATAAAATGCCCGGAACCAGAATACTGGCAGAAGAATTAAAATTGAATAGAAAGACTGTATCTCTGGCTTATGACGAACTTTTGGCTCAGGGATGGTTAGAAGTGATACCTTCGAAAGGTACTTACATTAAAAACTCCCTTCCTATACAAAAACACCAATCCTTACCACAGAATCCATCTTATCAGCCCGGAAGATTTGTTGAAAGCCTCTCCAACTTATCATTTGTAGCTAATCAGGATTTTACCTGTCCTATTAATACAATAGATGACGGTACACCGGACTACCGCATGGCACCAATCGATATTCTGCTAAAAACAGCACGATCAATTTCAAGGGGAAATATCGGACGGTCTGTACTGCTAAACGCAAGTTCTTACGGCAATATTACACTTAGAAAAACCCTTGTAACTTATTTATCATCAACCAGAGCACTCAATGGATCTGAAGAAAATATTTTGGTCACAAGGGGAAGTCAAATGGCAATTTACCTGCTCTTCAATGTACTTTTAAAAAAAGGAGATAATGTAATAGTTGGAGAGCTAAACTATAAAAATGCAGATCAGATCATTCAACACCTCGGAGCAAACCTGATTAAAATTCCACTTGACAATACTGGTCTGAACATACAAGAAATAGAAAAAGCTTGTTTGGAAAACAAAATCAGAGCAGTATATATATCACCTCACCACCACTACCCCACTACTGTGACTATGCCCACAGAAAACCGCATAAAACTACTTGAGTTATCGTCTCAATACAACTTCGCTATTGTAGAAGATGACTATGATTACGATTACCATTATACCGGAACTCCGATTTTGCCTTTATCCAGTTTAGACAGGTCAGGGAATGTCATTTATATTGGTTCATTCAGTAAGATTCTGGTGCCGTCCGTCCGAATGGGTTATGTATTTGCCCATCCAAAAGTAATACATGAAATTGCCAAATTGAGGAGAATGATAGACAAGCAAGGTGACCCAATAACAGAAAGGGCTTTGGCCGAACTTATCAAAGAAAATGAAATTCAGAGATGCCTGAAAAAAGCAGTAGTAGCCTACAAAAACCGAAGAGATATTTTCTGTTCAAGACTTCAAAGTGAATTAGCGAATGAAATTGATTTCAATATCCCGGATGGGGGAATGGCAATTTGGGCTACATTTAACAATGATATTATTGTGAAAGAACTCGTTAAAAAAGCAAAGCAAAACAATTTGTTTCTAAACATTGATCCTGAAAGAACACCACACTCTTGTCGGCTAGGCTTTGCTTCTATGAATGAAGAAGAAATGGATTGGAATCTAAATGCACTTCTTAAAACAGTAAAGGAATATTGATCCTTACAACTTGAAAGGCAGGAATGGGCTAACATCTCCACCATATTTATGTACTTCTCTTATGATAGTGGAACTGATATGAGCCAACTCTGGAGATGTAATCAAAAACACAGTTTCCAAATTGGAATTAATGTAGCGATTGACTTGAGAAATACTATTTTCATATTCAAAATCAGTAGTGTTTCTCAAACCCCTCACCAAAAAATTGGCTCCCGTCTTCTTTGCCAGATCTGCCGTCAATTCATTATAAGTCAACACGCTAATACGATCATCCCCGGTGAAACAAGACTGGATTCTTTCAACCATATAATCCACTTCGAAATAGTGTTTTTTAGCCGCATTGTGACCAATGGCAATAATGACTTCATCAAACAGGGTTAAACTTCTTTTTACTATATCTTCATGACCTTTCGTGAAAGGATCAAAAGAACCCGGAAAAAGAGCTATTTTTTTTTCTGACATTCCAAAGGAAGTTAGTCACAAAGAAATACGCTGAACAAGTCGAAGTTTTGATGATCAGGAATTTCATCAAACTCAAAACTGAAATTCAGGTAGGAAGGTTTGCTTCCAAATGAGATATTTCCTATATACTTTTGGAGTAATCCGAAATGCTCAGAGTCGTGCTTTATATTACCCCAAACAATCACTTTCTGGTGTCTTTGACTCAATCCAAATTCCTTAAACACCAACATGATATACTTCAGATAATCTTTGCTTATTTTGACAGCAAACTGATTGTAATAATGAAGCTTTTGATTTTCAGAAACGAAGACATGCAAAATACCACGATCAACTATGCAAAACATCGTCTTTTCATGGGTATGATCATCGTATCTTAAAATACCTTCTATCAGGGCACTTCCCTGATGAATTACCTGAAGGTTTTTAGATGGATACAAAGAGCGCATCCATTTTACGAGTCTTTTATCAGCTGCAAAAATATTAACAGCATTTGAACTGATGTGCTTATAGTAATAGATATCTTCCACTGAATCGTTTATTTCACAGTTCAGCAGAAGATAATCTCTCATAGATTCTTCAATAAAATGAGATGATGGGATTAAAGAGAACTTGTGACTCTTGATGGATAACTTAACAGATTTCCAAAATCCGGCCATCAACAGATGATGATTCTCAAACAAAGAAGCCAATATTGCTAAACGGGTCTTGATCGTTTTTACATCCTCAAAGATATAATCCTCCAGAAGCAGACAAGTATTGGTTTCTACATCAGTAATACAAAACTGAAAATCCCGAATACCTACTTGCATAGACAAGCTGTATTGATGCAATCTTTCTACATCAAACTTTTCATCTTTAATTTTTCTTACGAGCTTATAACTCCCCGATTTTGCTGCGGCTTCCAATATATTATTTATTCCCAGTTACCTGATGTAGTTACACTTGTTCTAGAACCAAATCTCAGTGGCTTTCTGGTTCTTGCTTCATTACTTTCTTTTCGGGCAGGGTTTACAGATGCTGTACTCCAAACTTCAACTACATCTACACTTACACCACTCTTATCGATTTTATCTGCCCACATACCAAACTTTTTGCTAGGATCTACTGGTGAATATGGCAGTGTAGCCAGGTCAAACTTAGGATATTTTGCAGGTGAAAATATAGAATCTCTTACCAGTTTAGTTCCCAAAGTGTCAATTTCAAGATAAATACTATCTGCACCATAATCCAACGTAATAATGTGTTCAATTTTAGAAGTAATGTAAAATTGACCTGAATCGATGAAGCTAATCAGTTTATTCCAATCGCTGGTATATTGTCCATTCACCGACTGATATGCAATCTGAGCATCACGGATCATCATCAATTTATTAATTATTTTACCTTCCATTTTTTCAATTCTCTCTGCTTCATCAATTGAATCAAAGATACTATTGTATAAAAGAACAGCAAGAACTATGGAAACAATTAAAGCTGCAATGGAGATGATTCTGGTTGTGTTCATATTAGATTGTTTTTGTGCAATATTAAATATTTTTAAAGTAAGTTTTGGTTACGAAAACGCTATTTTAGAGATTATTTTCAAAATTAAAAAATCCAGCACTGTTTAATAACTCCTTAGTACTACTACAGTTTAGAAATATCCCATGGAAGTACTCCTTGTTCATGCTATTGATTTCCTTAAAGTCCATCATCCTTACCTCATCTATTATCTGTTGAGCCTCTCCTGCTTCAGGATCAATACCCACTTTTAATGTTCCTTTCTTTAATTCGACTTTGAAAAATAGTTCAATAGCATGCAATGGTTGCTGTATAAATTCAGAAGCAAACAAAAAGTCACAAACTTCCACAAATAATCCTGTCTCTTCCAGAAATTCTCTTTTCAAACTTTCGGATATCGACTGTCCAAACTCTACTCCACCACCAGGCGGCATCCAAAGTGTTTGCTTCTTTCCAAGGTTTTTATGCTTAACCAGTAATATAGAATCCCCTTCTACAAGAATACCACAAACTCTAACCCTCACTTTACCTCCATATATTTTTGATATTTCTTCTTTGTCCATTGTGCTCAAAAATATAGAAAAATGATTTTATCAAGTGCTAATAATTTTCCTATATAAAATTAATCGGGGAGTCTGTTTTGTTACATTCGCAGTAAACTTCACATATCAAGCAAAAAATTGCCACAACCCTCATCTATACTAAAAAATAAATTTCCATTTGAACCCACTAGTGGGCAATTAAAAATCATTGATTATTTAGATGAATTTCTTGAAACCAGAGAACATAAGCCTACAGTCATAATAAAAGGCTATGCTGGTACAGGCAAAACAACCCTAATGGGTGCATTGGTGAAAGTTTTACCCTTGTTTAATCAGCAATTTGTATTGCTGGCTCCCACAGGTAGGGCCGCAAAAGTATTGAGCAGTTATTCCGGCCGGGTGGCATTTACAATTCATAAAAAAATATACAAAAGCGTTGGTGGTCAAGGTGAGGTAGGCTTGAGTTTTAAAAGGCAGAAAAATTACCAGAAAGACACTATTT
Source organism: Reichenbachiella sp. MALMAid0571 (assembly GCF_040151475.1). Lineage (NCBI taxonomy): Bacteria > Pseudomonadati > Bacteroidota > Cytophagia > Cytophagales > Reichenbachiellaceae > Reichenbachiella > Reichenbachiella sp. MALMAid0571. The sequence continues at coordinate 19,693 of NZ_JBDKWG010000082.1, forward strand.
TTATAGTTGATGAAGCTTCCATGATTCCCGTTCAAAAAGACTTTAATGGCAGAAGTCTTCTCACCGATCTCATAGACTATATATTTGAAAAAGAAGGAAACAAACTCATTTTGATCGGAGACACAGCCCAGCTTCCTCCGGTAATGCAGGAAGAGAGTTTTGCCTTAGACCATGCTTTCTTATCCGACATGTATCGATTAAATATTGTTAATTTTGAATTAACAGAAATCACTCGTCAGGCTCTTAACAGTGGTATTTTACAAAACGCCACTCAACTCAGGTCTCAGCTCAATCAAAACCCAATCAAAATCAAGTTCAACACCTCTCAATATCCTGATATTTTCAGAATGACCAGCGAAAGACTAGAGGATGGATTGCGCTACTCTTACGACAAATATGGTATTGAAAATACTCTTATTATTTGTCGGTCAAATCGATCTGCGGTACAATACAATAAATTTATCCGCCATCAATTGCTGTTTCGTGAGGAAGAATTGGAAGCTGGAGATTTACTTATGATTGCCAAAAACAATTATATGTTTTTACCCGACGATATGCCATCAGGTTTTTTGGCCAATGGTGATTTTGTAGAGGTACTCAAGATAAAAAACACGGAAGAAATGTATGGTCTCAGGTTTGCCGATCTTGAACTCAAATTACTGGACTACTCCTACAAAAACTCATTCGAAGCAAAAGTGATTTTAGACACGCTACACTCAAACACTCCTGCTTTACCTGCTGATTTAAATAAAGCTCTATATGAGCAAGCGTTAGAAGACTATGGTGGCCTAACAAGAAAGCAGCAAAAAGAAGAAATGAAAAAAGACCCATACATTAATGCACTACAAATTAAGTACGCTTATGCACTTACCTGCCACAAATCTCAAGGTGGTCAATGGAACGCTATTTTTGTAGATCAGGGATATCTTACACTGGAAAAAATCGACAAAGAATTTTTGAGGTGGGTATATACAGCAGTCACCAGAGCCAGGAATGAATTATTTTTATTGAATTTTCATAGCAGTTTTTTTTAATTTGCCGTTATATACATCTAATGCCCTTCTTGGGCATACAATTTGTTACGATTATCACAAGTATTAATATTTGAAAACCATGAAGAAACTATCATTATTATTATTCATTGCCCTATTTGCAACATTCACCTCATTTGCTCAGGAATCCGAAAAAAAAGCAGAACCTCAGCCGGGTCCATACATTACATTTGAGGAAAAATCTCATGATTTTGGAGATATCGAACAGGGTGATATTGTTGAATATGTTTTTAACTTTGAAAATACTGGTGATGCCCCGCTTATTTTATCCAATGTACAAACTACCTGCGGATGTACTACTTCTTTCTGGCCAAGAGAACCAATTGCTCCTGGAGCCAAGTCAAAAATAGAGGCAAAATTTAACAGTAGAGGAAAAAACGGAAGACAAAACAAAGTGATTACCATCACATCCAATGCTATAAACAATCCTGAAAGAGTCAGTATTATTTCGAATGTGCTTCCTAAAAAAACTACAGAAACAAAAGAGACTGAAGGTTAATCAGATTACTCACTTTCACATTTTTTTGTGGTCTATGCTATTGCTTTTTTAGCATGGACTGCAACAACATGCTGAGTAGAATTGTCATTACACATCCTATTACATTGAACCACAGATAGCCAATATCAGTGAAAAGAAAAAGCAGAAAGATCGTAATTTGAGAAACTATTGCCGCTATAAATACGGCATTGCCTTTTACATGTTTGACGAAGAAAGCGACCAGAAAAATTCCCAGAATATTACCATAAAAAATAGAACCAAGAATGTTCACCATTTCGATAAGGTTCTCTGACAAATGAGCCATAAATGCAAATGCAATAGCCAACCCTCCCCAGAGTACTGTTAGCCATTTAGACGCATTCAGGTAATTTTTGTCTGAAGCTTTAGTATTGATAATGTTCTTATAAAAATCAACAACGGTAGTAGAAGCCAATGCATTTATTTCTGACGATGTGGAAGACATTGCCGCAGAAAAGATCACAGCAATCAGCAACCCAATCAACCCATGGGGAAGGTAGTTTAATATGAATGTGAGAAAAACATAATCAGAATCTTTGGTCTTAATAGCCCCATCCACAGAAGAAATCAATGTTTTCATTTCATCTCTTTTAGAATCAACAGCAGCGGCATTTTCTATAAGCTCATCCCCAACTTGTTGTATATTGCCATCACCCTTTTTTAAGGCATCTCTATAATCCAAAGCTGATTGTTTTCTCTTTTCAATCAGGTCATCATGATCAGATTTTATTTGATTGAGTTCAATGGTTTTTCCAGCACCTTTCACTGTTTCTAACGATGCATTATTGAAGTGTACAGGAGGCTGATAAAAAACATAGAACACGTATATAAGTACCCCTGTAAGTAAGATGAAAAACTGCATAGGTATTTTCAATATGGCATTGAACATGAGTCCCATTTTGCTTTCCGTAGTATTTTTACCTCCCAGGTAGCGCTGAACCTGAGACTGATCGGTACCAAAATATGAAAGTGCCAAAAACAACCCTCCTAATACACCAGACCATACAGTATATCGTGTCTCAAAATTCAAACTAAAATCTACCGCATTAAGTTTGTTTAATCTACCAGCGATCTCCAATGCTCCGGTAAACGACACAAAAGGAGACAAATAATCAAGAATGTAAAAGAAGGCCATCACCATGCCTATCAGGATTACCGCCATTTGGTACTTTTGTGTCAGGCTAACCGCTTTTGTACCCCCAGACACGGTGTAAATAATTACTAAGATTCCTACAAGTAATATTGTCCAGGACAAGTCCCAAACCAAAATAGTCGAAAGGATGATAGCAGGAGCATAAATGGTGATACCTGCAGCCAAACCACGTTGTACCATAAATAAAAATGCTCCTAACAATCTGGTTTTTTGATCGAACCTTTTTTCTAAAAATTCATACGCTGTATATACATTCAGTTTGTAATAGAGAGGAATAAAAACAAAAGCTACAATGATCAAAGCGATAGGTAGTCCAAAATAGTTCTGAACAAACCCCATTCCGCTTTCATAACCCTGGCCTGGCGTGCTTATAAAAGTAATGGCACTGGCTTGGGTAGCCATCACGGACAAACCAATAGTCCCCCATTTCATACTTTTATCACCAAGTAAATACCCTTCTATATTTCTATTGCCCTTCGTCTTCCAGACACCATATCCAACAATAAAACCCAGTGTTCCAAATAGTACTAAGAAATCAAGAAAGTGCATTTAATGTAATTGATATTATAAATAATTTTACTGTAAAAGCTTCGGTAATTACTTAAAAGAGATACTAAACCAATAAAGAAGCAATATCATGCCGACCAGATTAAAAAAGACGAAAAGGTACATATTTTTCCAAGTACGGAAAAACGGTGGTTTATCTTCTGTTTCCATATTATTTAGATAGCATTTTTATATAATCCTGAAGTTGCCCTTTCATAAAACTAAAATCACTCCACTCCTATCTTTACATTTTTACTTTCTGTCAGATTTTCTTTGTTGCCCAATGAAATCATATTGGTAAACAACCTGTACGCCCCGGGCACTCCTGCCGGTAGTTCCCTAAACCATGAATAACCAGAATAGATATAGTATCCTTTTCCATATTGGGCAACTAACAGACCTCCACTTTTTGCATCTTCATTAGGATCATTAGAAGAAAGCAGGGCTTCATATTTTTCATCCCATTCATTGGGGAAATAAAGTCCCCGCTCCTGCACCCATCCTTCAAAATCCTTTTTTGTAATCTTGTTTGGCACATTCATCAGAGGGTGTTTGTCATTCAGAATTCGGACTTCAGCTTCTTCGACTGTGACCCTGTCTCTGGACAACTGAAACGGATACGGCCCCAATTCTTTGGTATTCAACCTATGATTCGTATTGTATTGTACAATCATTGTTCCTCCATTTTCGACATATTTCATCAGTTTGTCCTGATGAAATTTCATTCTTTCTCTGGTATTATAAGCTCTAATCCCAACAATGACAGCATCTAAATCTTTGAGGTTTTGGGCGGTAATGTCTTCATCACTCATCTCCCATACGTTGTAACCTATTTGCCGGAGACTGGCAGGTATCTCATCGCCAGCTCCCATAATATAACCAACATTTTGACCTCTCCTTTTAAAGTCAATTTTTACTACTTTGGAAGAGGATTTTGGAAACAAAGTTTGTAGTGGAATATGGTCATAGTCTATCCTCACTAAACTTTTATTATACTCTTTACCTTCAATATTAGCAATTGCCACTACTTCACCCTCACTTTGTCCTTTTGGAGGTGTGACTTTAAATTGAAAGGTTTGTTCTTCTCCTTTTTGCTTCAGATCAAAATTAGTATTAACAGGTGAAGACTTCCATCCTTTTGGAAGTTGGATCATCAAACTTCCTGAAATATTGGCTTTTCCTGCCTTCACTATTATATTAACTTCTTTACTCACGTCAGAACCAAATACATATACTTTTTCAGCAATATTGGTAAATACAGGTGGAGTAAACTCCAACGGTTGGTACACTTCACCATCAACAGGATCATTTTTCTTGAAAATCACTGGCAGATTATAATCAAGATATACTCCTTCAACTTCTACAGTAAATATTGCATGCAAAACCGCTTCATTTTCCGGAGTTCCAATCAAACTCTCATCCGCTACTGAATACATTCCTAATGTACCCTCCTTTTTCAACCAGTAAGGCTGGGAATATTCCAGATCTTGAGGTAAAACGTAGTGCTTATCTGAATGAAAAGGACTGTTGTTTTGAAGTTTTTGATTTAAAGAAAATGTCTCCAGTTTATCTATTGCAATCGAAGACAACATCACTCCTACTTTGGACCTATTAATAGCCTCAACGCTGAGTTTTATAGAATCACCTGGTGTAAATGCACTATCATTTGCCTTGATCTCCAGATACAACCCGAGACATGCTTTAATGATAGTTTTGACTTCATCTTTCTTTATTTTTTTCCAATGTTCATCTTCCAATTGATCCAAAGCCTTGTAAGCTTTAATAAGGTCATCAACCATCAATTCTGGATTAGTTGCATCGAAACTCATTAATGCATTCTCAACATGCGCCGCAACTTTATCCCCTCCCTCTACTCTATTCCAAGAAGTATCAATACCACCAAACATACCTGTAGAAGGATCACCAATAATTGGTATAAAATACTCCACTTGAGAACCTCTGGTTCCTGTTGAGCCAAAGCCCTGGCTCTTATGCATACTCCTGCTCAATGAAGCTATTTCGGGGTAGGATTTACCCAAAAGTGGATTGTAAAGGCCCAAATCTTCCGTTACATATTGTGAAGTATCCTCTTTGTCCAACCCTCCAAAGAAATAAGGATGGGTATTGAAAAATAGTTTTTTTGGGCTCCAAACACCAAATTCCTTTGCCAAATCGGGATATTTGCTTGCATCTCCGGATGCCTCAAATGCTTCTCCAGCTAAAATAGCTGATGCAGTATGATGCCCATGCCCTCCTCTTCCATCAACCGGAAAACGGGTAATAACCACGTCTGGTTTGAATTTTCTAAATGTCCGAACAAAATCAGACAACACTTGATCTTTATCCCAAATGTTAAAGGTTTCGTCGGGATTTTTAGAATATCCAAAATCATTGGCACGAGAAAAAAATTGTTGCCCTCCATCTGTTCTTCTGGCTGCAAGTAATTCCTGAGTACGGATCAATCCTAGCAATTCTCTTATTTCAGGCCCAATCAAATTTTGTCCTCCATCGCCACGTGTCGCAGACAGATAGGCTGTATTATACAATTTTTCGTTTGCCAAATAAGCTATCAACTTGGTATTTTCATCATCGGGATGAGCGGCCACATATAGCACAGTACCCAGTACATTGAGCTTTTGAAGCATCAACTGTATTTCTGCTGCATTGTGTTTTTTTGGTGCTTGTGCAATAGAACTGCTTTGAACAAAGCATATTGTTAATAGTAAAGAAACAGTACGAATTAGTTTCAACATAAAGTTTTATTTATCCGACAATAATAAATGGATAATAAGGAAGTAAAAAATATTATCGGTTAAACGGTAAAACACAATCTTGGTTTGTTGAAATAATTTCACAAAAAAAGCCGTCGGATAGACCGACGGCTTGCTATTTTGAATTTTGGCCTATTATTTATCCTCTTCTCCTAATCTGATGTCCTCTCCTTCTCTTTACCGCATCAACTTCTATTTCTTCTACTACATCTCCTTGAGTCACTGTTGCGATATTATCACATGACCCATCTCCAAAATCGACCACTTTATCAAGTTCTCCCTCCACACTAATCGTTGCAATTCCTGAAACCGGAGCAAAAAATCCTTCTTCTTTACATGAATGCTTAAATGTAATTGGAGTGGCTTCTTCTACAACTTTAGAGTAGGTCAATCCATCCATATTGATACCTGATGCAGAACCAAATTTGGTTTTGATTTTATCATCTTCTGTTTCTTCTGAGGTAGTAGTATGAGAAGCTTCTCTGGTCGCAATGCTTCCATCTTCAAATGTCATTTTTCCTCCTGTTAATGTTACGGTATATATTCTAGGATTGGCATCATGCCCGGATACATCCACAGATGTACGTGTACCTTCTATAGCTACTCCACTTACTACATAATCTTCAAAAGTGACTGTTTTAGTAAATCCTGCTTCACCTCTTTCTCCCGACCATGTAATGATGATTTTACCAGATCTTACTCTATCATTTCTTCCTTCACACCCATCACCAAAATCAATGGTAATCATCTGAGCTTCTTCATCTTTAGTAATATCGGCACAACCGAAAAACTTACCTTGACCATCTCTCCCAGAACTTAAAAAATCATACCCAAGAGCTTCTTCTGCTGCATCTTCCACATCGTCATAAGCCGCCTCTGAAGTAACTACAAAATCTACATCATCTGCATAAATCGACGATGCATCCTCCAATTGATTGTCTTCTGTACATCCAATCATAAATGTTGCTGTAAACGCAATTAGAATTCCAAATATCCTTTTCATTTTAGTATTTGTTTTTGTTAAAAATTAAACCTGTTTAAAAGATTATTTGGGGGTTAGATGAGACTATAGTAGAAAGGTTTAATTGAACATTGAAAAAATTATATTTATTTCCAACATTGAGGTAGTGGTCAAAAAGGAAAGTTTAGACTACTTTTTCTGGACAATTATTCTGTGAATAGAATAGTTTGATTTAAAAGAGCTTTTCAAAAAATACACTCCGTTATTTATTGGTGTCAAATCAAGTACTGCTTCAGTCCGATTATTTTTGGAAAGGAATTCTGCTGCCAATTTTCCAGTAGTATCGAACAAATAGAGATTCTTAAATGGTTCTGACCCTTCCAGTTTCAAAAGGTTATTAACCGGATTTGGGTAAAATTTTATTTGAGACAATGCATTCATATCAATACCTGTAATGGGCACATCTACGATTTTATAAGTAGTAGCAGTAGTATCTACACATCCCCTACCATCTATAGCTATCAATTGTATATTGTAATCTCCAGCCTCTTCAAAATTCAATCTTGGAGAATTGACTGACTCAGCAAAGACATCATTGATATACCATTTTGTTGAAACCACATCTTGTTCAGACAGATAAGAAAAAGAGGCTGTGCTATTTTGGCTTAGCACCAAAATTTCGGGATCAGCGACTATTTCAGTCTCAAACAAATATGTATCTATTACCACAGTCTTCGGAGCACTTTCGAGAAATCCATCAACTCTGGTCACATAGTAAGTAGAATTAGAGGAAACTTTACCCAGATTCATTGACCTTCCTTTATAGATTGGTGAACTCAAATCAGCATTGTCATAAAAATAAAAAACACTGCCAACCGTAGGTTTCAGAACCACTTCATCAAAAGGACAAATAGTAATATCGTCTAGCTCTGGAATAGGTGATACCTCTATGGTTACGGCCTTTGTAAAGAAGTCCATACACCCCATTTCATTGGTCGTGATCAATTTCACTTCCAGAAAGGTTTGATCGGTAAACGTAAAATTAACCTGCTCTTCTGTTCCAACTTGCTCTCCATCCACATACCATTCAAAACTTTGAGCACCAAGGCTGTTGTCTGAAAAATTAATTTGATTTTTTGTGTTCAAATCCAATGTATCTGCCACAGCTACAAAATCAACATTCAAATGATTGACATTTACCTGAACTGCTACCGGATGGCTTTCAAATACTTCTTCCGTAGAAGTAACATAGAACACAGTGTCATTCAAAATAACATCCGAAGTAAACTGAGCACCTGAAAATATCGGGTTTTCATCACTCAGATTTTTATACACATTTAACTTTGATGAGTTAGTAGCTGACAATACAACTACTTCACCTTTGCATATTGTCTGATCCTCAATGACAGGTTCAACACTCCTTTCAGCAACAGTTATTTTATTGGTAACACTTCCACTGCATCCCATTTCGTTGGTTACGTCTAAACTCACATCATAAACGCCCGACTCATTATATATCATTTTAGGATTTTGAACAGTAGAAAATGAGCCATTCCCGAAAGACCATTGCCATGATATGGCATTTTCAGATTGATCCGTAAATGACGCCTGGTTTATCTGAGCATCACCCAGATAAAGTGTATCAGGGCTAATACTAAAATTCCTTTTTAAATTCTCAACTTCAATAGCTACTCTGTAAATATCAGACGGATAATCCAAACCAATATTTCTTACATACAGCAATGAATCTTTGGTCAACTCTGAGAAATCAAACCCATTTCCTGTTAAGAGAAGATTGGTCATATCATAAGTATCATATATTTCAAATTCATCGCCATTATCGAGTGTAAGATTAAAAGGCTGATTAGCACAAAACTGATGAGATTCAGCAATAGGTGGAGTTTCTAAAAAATCATTGTATTTATTGATAGCCTTTACGATACTATTTTTTAAGGATTCTAAATCATCCCCTCCCGCTATCACAAAAGCCACCTTTTGACTTCCATAAGCATCGAGACTACCGATTTGTGCTGTGAGTAACTGAGCTACATCATTTCCCTGACCCAATTCACCCGCTATCTGTTTTTCCGTCGTTAGAAATGCATATTTCTCTGCATCTGAAAATGTATCTGACAAGTCAGCACTATTGCCATTTTCATTCAGTAAATCTATAGAATACACATGGGCATTTTGACTGGAAATAAGTGCTATACCCATAAATTGAGTCGAAACCTCATTATGAGTATATGCCAGTTTGTGTTCCAAATCCCAGTTAGATTTATTTTTAAGCTTATTTTCCAAATCCCAATCAGCAAAAAAACCAACCTTTAAATTCTCTTTAACTTTTGCAGTATTGTTTGTAACTCTATATTCAATAATGGCAAACTCACTATTCCCATCGTCATCCCAAAGCAAAACTTCTTGCTCCACTACTACACCCAAAGAAGTCGTTCCTGCATTAGAATCACTGAACGAACTCTTACCATAAATATCTGCTACAGATTGGTTATAAAGTTTGATTTTATTTAAAGCTTCAAAATCCTGTTCGTAAGAGAATTGAGCAAAATCATTCAATAAATTATCTGAAATGGAATCTTCATGACTTCCAATTAATACACCTAAATGTTCAGAAACAAGGTTCTCGTTAAAATAGAGGCCATAATTGTTTTGTTGATCATTATTAGAACGCCCGATATTTCCATTTCGATCTATATTAAATGAAATAGCCGGATTATTTATCCCGAGGTTAGCAGGGCTTATCGGAAACTCAAAATATTCAAAGTCTTCATATTCACCATCCAAAAAGTCAATTCGAACTATAATTCTTTCTTCATGCTGTGCTTCCTCAGTTATCATAATAGCTATTTCAAATACTTCACTTGATTCCATTTCACCAAGTGCTCCAATTGTTAATACAGGATCGGGAATAATGACATTTGGATTCTCTGAAGAAAGAGTAGCAGTAGCATTAATAGTTGGATTGAGGTAATTATGAAAATTCAATGATACTGTAACTGTATCATTGAAAAATGCATATTCCCCAAATGAATTTGAATATGAGAAATCTTTAATCCGAATAGAATGAGAAGTCCCTTCGGAAACTGCTCTAAGCACATTCAGTCGTCCTTTTCCAAGCTGACCCAAGTAATTTTGATTCGCTTCAACATCGTATATATCATCCGCAGTAACTCTAATCTGTTCCATTATCTGAAGTGCATTCCAATGAGGAAACACGCTTTTCACCAATGCAGCAGCTCCTGCTACCTGAGGAGAAGAAAAAGAAGAACCACTTTCACTGGCATATGAATCACCGTTTTTAGTGGAGTATATGCCAAACCCTGGTGCTGTTAAATCTACCTTATAACTATAGGTAGCACCGGGAGACTTATTATCTTCCATATCGGTATTTGCCACTGAAAGCACATAATCATATGAAGCCGGATAAAATTGAAGTTCCTCGTTAGTATTACCAGCGGCTGACACTACAACCATATCTTTTTCCAAAACTGCATAATTGATCACATCCTGAGCAAACGAAGAATACGTCCCTTCCGAACCCCATGACAGGTTGATCACATCATACCCCTGATCTGCAGCATATATTATAGATCCGTAGGTATCAAATGAATTGCCACCAGAAGAGCTAAAAACTTTAAGTGGGACAAATTTCGAATTGTAGCCAATACCAGCCATACCTATACTATTATCAGTTACTGCACTACTCAACCCTGCTACAAAAGTCCCGTGTCCGTTTTGATCTGCCGTAGGATCATTGTCCAAATCGGCAAAATCCCACCCCTGATAATCATCTACGAAACCATTTCCATCATCGTCTAAACCATTTACAGGATCAGCTTCATTCAAATGTAAATTGTCAGCCAAATCCACGTGATCCAATTGTACTCCTGTGTCACTCACACCGACAATAATGGATTCACTACCTCTGGTAATATCCCATGCCTCTTTCGCCTTTATCAAATTTAAATTAGTCTGCAAACCAATATTAGTGTCATTGGGAGTAAATAACAGTTGCTCTTTATAAAACGGTTCAACATACACAACATTAGAATATTTGCGTAGGTTATTAATGATTTCCTCAATATTTTGTTCTGTGCCTGTTTCAATGATATATATGTTGTCCAAGACAGAGTTACCAGTGGATAACGGAGCTGTTTTAAGGTTCGTATTTCTGTTAAATTTTAGACTTTCTATGCTTTTTATTCCTGAGATGGATTCTACATTATCAGGGTCTATAGTGTTGGAAATTTGCTTACCCTGACTAAGAATATTTACCTTCCGCTTTAATTTCATTACTACCTTTCCTGATACAATAAGTTCTTTATTATTAAGAGTAGAACTAACATTTTTCAATGTTTGCGCTCTTGTTGATAAGCTGAAAATCAGAATAAAAAGAAATAAAACGATATAGATAGTTTTTATTCGCATGCTTAGTAAAATGAAATAAAAACTAAAAATAAACAAATTGGGTTTTAAGAAGGGAACAAACCTTCATATTAACAGTATTAATCTATTATATCAGAAAAGTTGCAAAAGCCATTCCCACATATTCAATAACTATTCAGAATTAAACTGCCATTTTGTCTTAATTATCTATCTTTGCAATCTTTAAAAAAAATGAACCATTGAAGGAAGTAATTAATGATATTGAAATCCTTTCAGAGGATGCAAATGCTTGCGAAACAATAAAAATTTCTCAAGACACTGATAGCAGTAGCGGGAAGAAATTATACATCGAAAGCTATGGCTGTCAGATGAATTTTTCAGATAGTGAGATTGTTTCATCCATCATGAATAAAGAAGGAGTCGGTACTACATCAAAAATTGAAGATGCAGACATTGTATTTCTCAACACATGTTCTATTAGGGAAAAAGCAGAAATAACAGTTCGCAGGAGGCTTAATCAAATAAATGCTTTAAAGAAGCACAAGCCAGAATTAATGGTGGGCGTATTGGGCTGTATGGCAGAAAGGTTGAAATCAAAGCTGTTAGACGAAGAAAAAATTGTTGACCTGGTAGCCGGACCAGACGCTTACAGAGACTTACCCGGATTGGTAAAAGAAGTAGAATCAGGCCAAAAAGCGGTAAACACTTTTTTATCAAGAGAAGAAACTTATGCCGATATAAGCCCTGTCAGATTAAACTCTAATGGAGTAACCGCAATGATATCCATCATGAGAGGATGCGACAATATGTGCTCCTTTTGTGTTGTGCCCTTTACCAGAGGAAGAGAAAGAAGCCGAGACCCTCATTCCATTGTAGCAGAAGCTCAGGATTTATTTGACAAAGGATACAAAGAAGTAACCCTGCTGGGACAAAATGTTGACTCATATAAGTGGTCGCCCCAGGAAAACAATAAAGCAAAGCTGGAAAAATCTGAAGTAGAGGAAATAGTCAATTTTGCAGACTTGTTAGAAATGGTTGCTCTGGTAAGCCCATATCTTCGCATTAGATTTTCTACTTCCCATCCAAAAGATATCACCGACGATGTATTGTACACTATGAAAAAGTACAACAACATCTGTAAAAATATTCACTTACCTGCTCAAAGTGGGAATTCCAGAGTTTTGGATCTAATGAATAGAACATACGACAGAGAATGGTACATTAAAAAAGTTGATGCCATTAGAAACATTTTGGGAGAAGAATGTGGTATTTCATCAGATATGATCACTGGTTTTTGCACTGAAACCGAAGAAGAACACCGTGAAACTCTTAGTTTAATGGACTATGTGAAATACGATTTTTCCTATATGTTTTATTATTCTGAAAGACCAGGCACTTTAGCTGAAAAAAAGCTGAAAGATGACATTCCTCTTGAAATCAAAAAAAGAAGGTTAGGTGAAATAATAGACAAACAACAGCAGATTTCTTTAGAAAGAAACAAGCTTGATATTGGAAAAATACACCAAGTGCTGGTAGAAGGATTTTCGAAAAGATCTAAAGAACAAATGCAGGGAAGAAATAGTGCAAACAAAGTAATTATATTCCCGGCCAACGGAATCAAAAAAGGAGATTTTGTAAATGTAAAGGTAAATGAATGCACTACTGCTACCCTTTTTGGGGAAATAATAAAATAGAACCAGGTCAAATATGGATATACAAACCATAAAGCAACGGTACGGAATTGTAGGAAACTCTCACCTGCTTAATCATGCCATCCACGTAGCTACTCAGGTAGCTCCTACCGACATGAGTGTCTTGATAACTGGCGAAAGTGGCAGTGGAAAAGAATCTTTTTCTAAAATTATTCATGCCCTCAGTTCTAAAAAACATGGGCAGTTTATTGCAATCAATTGTGGTGCTATTCCTGAAGGCACGATTGACTCTGAACTTTTCGGTCATGAAAAAGGCTCATTTACTGGAGCCAATGAGGCCAGAAAAGGTTACTTTGAAGTAACCAACGGAGGAACTATTTTTCTTGATGAAATTGGAGAAATGCCATTGGGAACACAAGCAAGACTTCTAAGAGTTCTGGAAAATGGTGAGTTCATCCGGGTAGGTTCATCAAAAGTACAAAAAACTAATGTAAGAGTAATAGCTGCTACCAATGTCGATTTGATTGATGCTGTCAATGTTAAAAAATTCCGACAAGACCTTTATTATAGGCTAAGCACAGTCCCTATTTATGTACCCTCATTGAGAGAAAGAGGTGATGATGTAGAGCTTCTATTCAGAAAATTTGCTTATGACTTTTCTGAGAAATACCGAAGCGAGGCAATAAAACTCAACGAAGACGCAAAAAAAATATTAGTAGGCTATCATTTTCCAGGAAATATCCGCCAACTTAAAAACCTGGTAGAGCAAATCTCTGTTTTGGAAATGGAAAGGAACATTGATGCCGAAACATTAAGAAAATATTTACCCACTTCTTCAAGCAATCTGCCAGCACTTATCTCTTCTGAGTACAAGGAAAAAGGAGAAAACTTTTCTGAAAGGGATTTACTGTATAAAATTCTTTTCGATATGAAAAGTGATATGAATGACTTAAAAAAACTCGTACTGCAAATACTAAAAGACGAAAGTTCAGGTTCTGAGATATTGAAGCAAAACGAAGAATTGTTCAACAATATTCAGCAAACAAATGAAACTTTCAACAACCATACTCCTGCAAGAGTAAAAGAAGAAGCTTTAGTTATTAAAACCAATAAAGATTTGTCTCCTTATGAATTGGAACGAATAGAAGACATCTCTCACGAAACAGAAATGGATGATTCATTGTCTATAGAGAAAAAAGAAAAAGAGTTGATAATAAAAGCACTAAGAAAAAATAGAAACAAGAGAAAATATGCAGCATTGGATCTTGGCATTTCCGAACGAACATTGTACCGCAAAATCAAACAGTATGAATTGGAAGATTAAAAATATTTTATTTATTCTGGTTTCATTTTGTCTCGCATTCTCATCCTGCGGTATATATTCTTTCACAGGTGCATCTATATCGTCTGACATAAAAACAATGTCTATCCAGACCTTTTATAATAATGCACCTTTGGGTCCCTCTAACATGAGTGCCGTATTCACTGAAAAAATTAAAGATTATTATCAACAAAATACCAGTTTAACCCTTGTAGATGAAGAAGGTGATCTCCAGCTCGAAGGGTCTATCACCAATTATACCTTAACGCCAGTAGCACCGTCCGCTTCACAATCTACCAACCAGGTTGATTATACGAGTCTGACCAGAATTACTATCACCGTATCTGCTGCCTATGTCAATATTCAAGACGATCAGTATGATTTCGACCGGAATTTTTCATTTTTTGTAGATTTCGATCAAAATACCACAGATTTATCTTCAAACGAGGATGACTTTGTAGATACGATATTTGATCAAATAGTTCTTGATATATTTAATAGTTCTGTGGCTAATTGGTAATTTTTATTAACTTTAGCTTTTTAGAAAACCAAAACTACCACCGTGAATAAACAAAAGTTTGTTGATTTACTACGACAACCTGAAACTATATCTACTTCCTCTCTTGACGAATTGGAACAACTGGTGGTTGACAATCCGTATTTCCACTGTGGACACATTGTTATTGCAAGAGCAAGCAGGCATTTAAAAAGCGAACAAACAGGCAAAAAAATCAATACTGCTGCCATATATGCGACTAGTAGGAAAGCTTTTAAAAACTATATTCAGGGAGATGTTATTTTCGAAAAATCATCCAGGGTAGTAGCTCCTCAACAAAAAGAGGAAGTAGTTCAAAAAACATCTTTTGTATTAACCGAAACAAAAAACACTTCTACTACTGCATCTCCACAAACTTTTGAAGCGAAAAATCATTTATCTCAACTAGAACATGACTCGTTGATCAATGAAGTGTATCAAAATATTGAGGAATGGAAAAAAAGCAGAAATCAATTTCTTGACTATGAATTATCTATTGAAGAGCCTAAATCTAAAAGTGAAGTTGACAAGCTTAAATCCCAAATAGCGGAAGAAATAATAGCGGAAGAGGAACAAGTAAGTAAAGCATTAAAAGGAATTGAAAAAAAGGAAGTTGACAAAAAAAAGGACTCTCCTACCAATAGCAGTGAAACCGACAAGCTCATAAATGAAGACCTGGCAAATTCGGAAGAAAGTCAAAATAAAGAGGAATTGGCCGATGAACCCAATGATGACAGTCTGAGTTTAAGCAAGCAAAAAGAAAATCTTAAACTATCTCCAGCCAATAAAGGTGGTAAAAAATTCAGATTAAATATACTGCGACCTGCTCCAAAATCAAAAGCAGAGCCCACCAAAAAAGCCGCACCAGCTAGAAAAAACACGAATAAAGCAACATCTGGAAAATCTAGCAAAACCACTAAAGAACCTACTGCCAAAAAATCTCAAACAAAGGGCAAATCAACAACAGGTAAAACAAAAAAAACTGATTTAGAAGACGGCAA
Source organism: Reichenbachiella sp. MALMAid0571 (assembly GCF_040151475.1). Lineage (NCBI taxonomy): Bacteria > Pseudomonadati > Bacteroidota > Cytophagia > Cytophagales > Reichenbachiellaceae > Reichenbachiella > Reichenbachiella sp. MALMAid0571. The sequence goes on from NZ_JBDKWG010000082.1 coordinate 35,606, forward strand.
AAAAAAAAAGCCTAAAGAAACTTTAACACAAACCTCGCCTCGCAAGAAGGTAGTAATAGAAGAACAAATAGAACTAATTGATAAGTTCATTTCTGCCAATCCTTCAATTGATGCAAAAAAAAATAAAGGAGACAATGAACCTAACATTGATTTGTCAGAAAAAAACAAAGATTTTCCTTCTGACATTGTTACCGAAAACATGGCTAAAATATTCGAATCTCAGGGAAAGATGGAAAACGCCATTTCTATTTATGAACAATTAATTTTGAAAAATCCTGAAAAAAAGTCTTACTTTGCGACTCGAATTAAAAATTTAAAAAACAAGTAAATGTTAATAGCAATAATAAGTATAATAATGCTGGTATCTGTTGTGCTGGTATTAGTGGTGTTGGCTCAAAATTCTAAAGGTGGTGGACTAACCAGTCAATTTGGTGGATCTGGTACTTCTCAACTAATGGGAGTTAAAAAGACAGGAGATTTACTGGAAAGAATTACCTGGGGATTAGCTATTGCACTTATGATATTAACTTTATCTACAAAATTCGTGGTGAATACTGGAGAAACAAATGAGTTTTCTAGTCCGAATATAGAGAGTGCTCAAGATAAAAATGTAGCCCCTGCTATAGAGATACCTACTGATCAACCTATTAACTCAAGCGATACTGACTCTGTCAACTAGGCATTACCAATAAAAAAACGAATAAAAAAAGCTCCTAAAAGGAGCTTTTTTTATAATCATATAGTGACAATTCCTGCAATCTTGTCAGACTTACAGAGTTACTAATTTGATACACCCTTCCAACCTGAAAAATTGACCGAATTTGTCAGTAACATTAGCAGTGGCACAACTTATGTAAGAAGCAGACTCGATTAATAATCTTTTTAATTTAACAAATAATTAAATATCTAAAAAAATGTCAAAAGTGAATTTCAAACCAAACGAAGACAGAATTTTGGTGGAATCTGCTGCTGCTGAAGAAAAAACAGCATCAGGAATTATCATACCAGATACTGCTAAAGAAAAACCACAAGTAGGAACCATTGTAGCCGTAGGTGAAGGAACCACGGAAAAACCAGTGACTGTAAAAGTTGGTGACAAAGTATTGTATGGTAAGTACTCTGGCACTGAAATAACTATTGATGGTGCTGAATACCTGATTATGAGAAACTCAGATGTATTCGGAACAGTTTAATTAATTCAACAAAATCTAATCATTAAAATAACAAAAAATGGCTAAGGACATATTTTTCGATACCGATGCAAGGGATCGAATAAAAAAAGGAGTAGATGCATTGGCGAATGCCGTAAAAGTAACATTAGGACCTAAGGGAAGAAATGTTTTATTAGACAAGAAATTTGGAGCACCTAATGTAACCAAAGATGGTGTATCAGTTGCTAAAGAAATAGAATTAAGCGATCCTGTTGAAAACATGGGTGCTCAGTTGGTAAAAGAAGTGGCTTCAAAAACTGCAGACGATGCAGGAGATGGTACTACTACTGCAACTGTATTGACCCAAGCCATGTTCGGCGTGGGTATAAAAAACGTGGCTGCCGGAGCAAATCCAATGGATTTGAAAAGAGGTATTGACAAAGCGATAACTGCTGTAGTTGAAAACTTAAGAAAACAGTCCAAACCAATCAAAAACACCAGTGAAATTCAGCAAGTAGCATCAGTATCTGCTAACAATGACGTTGAAGTGGGTAAAATGATTGCTGAGGCAATGGACAAAGTTGGAAAAGACGGTGTTATCACTGTAGAGGAAGCAAAAGGAACCGAGACTGAAGTAAAAACAGTAGAAGGTATGCAATTCGACCGAGGATACTTGTCTCCATATTTCGTAACTGACACGGAAAAAATGGAAGCCAACCTTGAGAACCCTTACATATTGATTTATGACAAAAAAATATCAACAATGAAGGAATTGCTACCTATTTTGGAGGCAACAGCTCAAACCGGTAAGCCATTGTTGATTATTTCAGAAGATGTGGACGGAGAGGCTCTTGCTACACTGGTTGTGAATAAAATCAGAGGATCTCTGAAAGTATCTGCTGTGAAAGCTCCAGGATTTGGAGATAGAAGAAAAGCAATGTTGGAAGATATTGCAGTCCTAACAGGAGGAACTGTAATCTCTGAAGAAAGAGGGTACAAATTAGAAAATGCAACGCTTGAATCTCTTGGAACCGCAGAAAGAGTAATCATAGATAAAGACAACTCTACGATCGTAAATGGTGCAGGTAAGGCAGAAGACATCAAGGCAAGAGTAAATCAGATCAGACAACAAATAGAAAACACAACTTCTGATTACGACAAAGAAAAATTGCAAGAAAGACTTGCTAAATTATCTGGTGGTGTAGCCATCCTATACATAGGTGCCGCTACTGAAGTAGAGATGAAAGAGAAAAAAGACAGAGTGGATGATGCGCTTCATGCTACAAGAGCTGCCGTACAAGAAGGTATAGTACCTGGTGGTGGTGTTGCTCTAATCAGAGCACTAGATTCTCTGGAAGGTCTTAAGTTTGATAATGAAGATCAGAATACTGGTGTAAATATCGTGAGAATTGCATTAGAATCTCCTTTAAGGACTATCGTTGCAAATGCAGGTGGTGAGGGATCTGTGGTAATAAACAATGTAAGAGCTGGAAAAGGTGATTACGGTTTCAATGCTGCTACCAACACTTACGAATCTATGTTCAAAGCTGGTATCATTGATCCAACCAAAGTAACCAGATTGGCTCTTGAAAACGCTGCTTCTATTGCTGCATTGTTGCTTACTACTGAATGTGTAGTGGCTGATGCCCCTGAAAAAGATGCTCCATCTATGCCTCCAATGGGCGGTGGTGGAATGCCAGGAATGATGTAATATCATTAAATTGATATATTAAAAAGCCCTTCATTTAATTATGAAGGGCTTTTTTGTTCTTAAATATTAAGGCTTTTTTATAAATACGATTTTCTATCGTATATTTGTCGTATAAAACATACGATCATGAAAGTAACAGCATTAATAGACGACAACCTCATAGAGCAAGTTAAAAAGATGTCAGGAGGCAAAAACATCACAGAAAGTATTGTTATTGCTCTAAAATACTATTTGAATAATCAAAAAATCTACGATGTATTGGATGCAATAGATAAAGAACCATTGCAATTCAACGAAGATTTCACAGCCTACAACATTCGTAAAATCAATAGAGACTTATGATATTAGTGGACACTTCTGTGTGGATTTCCTTTCTAAAAAAAAGTGATCCGCACATCGTTGACATCATCAAGATATACATCAAAAAGCAAGAAATTTATACTGTTAGTGCTGTATTTGGTGAATTGCTCCAAGGAGTAAAAAATCAACGGGAAAGGGATATCATAAACATATTATGGGAAAGTCTTCCAAAAGTAGATGAACAATATCTTTTTATTAGGGCTGGCAACATCTCTAATAAATACAAGCTTTTTGCCAAAGGAGTTGGATTGATTGATTGTTATCTCCTGGCTGCATGTGCAGATAATGATCTGGCTCTTTGGACTTTGGATAAAAAACTTCAAAAATCATTTGACGAATTGGCTTTGTAATTTCAACCTAATATTCCTTTAATATCAGCAGGGCTATAATTGATGGATTTCAAAGTTTTGTTGTCTTCAGAACGATAAACAAGGTACAGACCACCCACTTCTTTGATGTAACTGTTGGTCTCCTTATTTTCTTTATAATGTTTCACAGTCGCTTCTGCTTCCTCTAATGTCTTGCAGGCTTTACTCATATTTGAGCGCTGTACTTCATCAAACAGGGTCTTAAACTTCTCTCCCATCCCGAACTCCAATATAGCACCTGACAACACATACTGGATGTCACAAAGTGCATCTGCTATCTCTACAAGATCCTGATCCGCTATTGCCTGTTCCAACTCCTTCAGTTCTTCTGAAATAAGCTCTACTCTGAGTTTGCACCGCTTTTCATCAGGAATGGTTGGCGATTCCAATATTGGGTGTTGAAAAGTTCTATGAAAATCTGCAACCTGATTTAAGGGATCAATTTTATCCATGTTTACTTTATTTTTTTTTCAAAACCAAAACTAAGTGTTCATTGATGATAATGAAATATTCACTACTCTTTTTCTTTTTTTATCGTCAAATAAAGAAAATATACAAAGCCTCCCATAACAGTTCCTAATATCAAAATCATACTTATAACCGAAGCTAAGCTCATACCGCTCTAACAATTTTTTTATACAACAAACGATTGAGTAAAAAGCCAACAAACAGTACCACTCCCCACTGTGTAAGCACTGTTGAATTGCTATACACGTCAAATAAGTTCCAATGCCCATTCTCACCAAACCAAGGGTATGTGCTATATCCTCTTGAAAGCCACCAATAAATCAGAATGATTCCTATCAATAAATTTGCAACAATACAGACAAAAAAATACTTTAATGAAACCCTGAAATCAGAATCTTTATCGATCAAATCAGTTTTAAATTTAACTATGCCATATTTAACAACTGCAAAAGCGATAAACAAGCCACTCAAAATCAATCCTATGCCCCAGACCCAATCCTGATTAGTGAAAAAATCTAAGCTATAAACAGACGGAAAACCAGCGATTACAAAAACTATGATTACCAATAAAATTGACTTCTTTCTGGAAAGTCCTGTCCTCACAACATGACTGATAAATAACTCAATCATAGGTAAAAGAGAGCTGAAAGCTGCTAAAAAAAGTGCTAAGAAAAATACTGAAGACAGGATATCCCCTCCATAAATATTGGCAAACAATCTTGGGATAATTGTAAATACCAACGCTTGGTTTCCACTTTGCAAATAACTAATAGCATCACCTTCTAAGGCTGACAGAGCAAACACAGCCGGCAAGATTGCCATCCCTGCTAAAAGTGATGCCGTATTGTTACCAAAAGCACCAACGAAAGTATTGAGAGTTACATCTTCATTTTTATTAGAATATGAAGACAAAGTAATCAACAACCCCCACCCTGCTCCTGTTGACCAGGCAGATTGAGAAACGGCTTCTATCCAAATATTGGGTTGAGTAAAAAGATTAGTATCAATGGAAAACATATATTCCAATCCCTTTACTCCATTTTCCATATTCAGTGCCACAGCACAAACAAGGATCAGTAAATAACTAAGCATTCGTGCAATAACTAAGCATTCGTGCGGCCGATAGGCCAAGCATGAATGTAGTGTTGAACGAACCGTAGTTGGTATTTGGCAGATAGTCTTATGGGTTTTTCGGTCTGTGGATTTGGTTGACCTGTAGA
>NZ_JBDKWG010000083.1:0-24118 GCF_040151475.1 Reichenbachiella sp. MALMAid0571
TGGTTGACTTCCCTGTCAAACACAGATTTACTGCCATCATTTTGAACTCCTTATCGAAGTGTCTTCTTTCTTGTTTCATCTTATGTAAATTTAGCTTAACGAGCTTAACTTACTGTCCTGTCAAATGTAGCAGTTCCAAAGACCTGGCATCTATCAGGCGATTACAATTTGCTGACATTTGGAGTTGCAATGGTATCTCTTGGAATATATATCTTGGTAACACCTTAATGGATTTATCGACTTCAAACTGAAATATAAGCTTGCGCACATTTAAACGTAGCGGAAATGCGTGAAAATAGATGTTTCAGATTCAATAAATTGTACATAAACCCTCCAAGAGTTCTATAGAAGTAAAAGATTATTCCGCTATACTGTAGCTTGCCTCAAGCAACACTTGGAGGGTTGTAATTTGGTAAAATGAGAATGCCAGTTCTCCCACTTATTTACTTTTCTTCCTAGACTCATTCCAGCTTTTAGTGCCTCCATAGATAGTGTTTTCTATAACTATAAAGTCCATAAAAGCCATGTCCTCAGTCTTTAAAATATGTTTCCAGGATTTTCCGTCATCAAAAGATTGGTGAATCCCATAGTTATTGCTCATTATAATGCTATTATCTACCTGTTCCATTTCATATACATACGAAAGTTCTCGTGGAGAATAATTCAATTTGAACCAACTACCCCATTCGTTAGACATATAAACATCTCCTGAAAAATACATGATTGCTATTTTACCATCTAAAATGGCTGTATTATTAACCGCACCCAATTCATGAATCCAGTTCCATTTTTCTCCACTTTGGCTGGATAATAGCACTCCGAAATTGGTTCCTGCCACTATATTTCCTTTATATACATTGAAACTATTGGCCTGAACACTTTTAAACAAATGAGACCATGTCTTTTGTTCGTGATTGAATTTAAAAATACCATCATCAGTCCCTACAAATAATTGATGGTTTAGCTTAACAATAGCACGTACCCTGAGGTTTGTTAAATCATAATTCAATGAATTCCAGGTGACACCCCGATCATTACTCTCAAAAATTCCCTGGTTATATACTCCAACAAATATGGTATTACCTGACAAATACAATGCGTTTATTTTTTCGTCAGGCAGTGAATTACTAACCTGATACCAGTCTGTCAAATTATGTTCACTGATAAATAAACCCATATTGTCAGTGGCCACAATAATTTCATTTTCTAATTTTTGAATGAATGACACCTGAGCGGTAGGAGGTAATTCAAAACCAGGCCAATTCCAAGATATGCCCTGATCATCAGTAAAATAAACGGGACTCCTGGGTTCATCGATTGTTATAAATTCCTTTTTTTTGACCCGCTCATCTGTTGAACTATTGTTCGTGACACCAGTACAGGAGACCAAACAATTCAACATTAAACAAGCATACAGATGGAAATATGATTTCAAGATTACCATGATTTTTTTCTAAAAACCCTCCAAGAACTTTATAATTGAACACTTGGAGGATTGTATTTGTATATATTTTAATTATAGTACATCAATTCTATGATGTGGCAAACTGAACTTGTCAGCGTCTTTCAAGATGATCACAATCTGATCACCTGTTTCACATTGCTGCAATACTTTTTGAGCATCCACAGTGGTATAAGTATTGTCAGAGAATGACACCATCGAGTCAAATTTCTTCTTGAATATGGCTATCTTGAATTCTATAAAATCTGCCCTGTTATAATCGCTTTTATCCGATACATCATTGGTTTCATGAACAGAAATTTTTCCTTTTGCATTTAATACAATGGCATTCTTAGCTCCTGCATTGTAAGACTCAGGAATCCAACTGTCGTCAAGACAGACCACACTACAGCTCCGGTTGATGGCTGATTTTTTTTGAGCTAAACCTACTACAATGAAACACAAAACCAGCGAACATAAAATTATTGACTTTTTCATTTGAATATATTTTGATTAATTATGAAACAAACGTACGATATCAATCTGCTCACAAATCCTTCAAAATTGTAAAAAAGTGTAAAATGAATGTAAATAATAGTTACGCCTCTACCGAATCCGTTAATTTTAGACATTCTTTAGATGAAGTAACCGATATAGCTTCCAAATTAGACTCTATATAATCCATGAAGTTGAAGTCTTTACTTATTATTAGTCTCGCCATTTTCACTTTTCTTTCGTGGAAATTTATAGACAAAGCTGATGATATCCCGAAGGATTTGTCAAACCCACATCTGGAAGTTAGTTTGAGAAATATTGGACATCAGGTGCTGTTGAGTGCAGGGGATTCATCTACCAGAGTACTACCTATAAAAAAGTTGGATGACCACACTTTCCTGATTCAATTCGAAAAGCAGTTTGCACTTGAGCCAGATACACTTGCCGGGATCGTTCAAATCAATATGAGTGAGGAACACTTTGCACAAGGATATATCGTAAATGTACTGTCATGTTTTACAAAAGAGGTGGTTTATGCTTTCGAAATTTTTGAAGACAAAGAACAAAATCTGGTACCTTGCCTTGGGAGGCCTTTACCGAAAGAATGTTACGACATCAAAATCACATTTCCTTCTAAGAAGATTACACTTGTGAACTATATGCCCTTGATGGTTTCATTTATGGCTTTGGCCTTTTCTTTTTTTCTGTTGATAAAGAAAGAAAAGAAAACAGAGGCAGTTGCGATTTCAAATGAAGAAACATCAATAGGTGTAATTCTTGGTCAATTGGAGTTTTTTCATGGCAAACAAATACTTAAATCAGGAAATGAAACGATTTCACTAACCGCCAAGGAAAATCAGGTGCTCAAAATACTTGCTTCCAGTCCCAACGAAACTTTGAGTAGGGAGCAATTGCAAAAAGAAGTATGGGAAGATGAAGGCGTGCTTGTCGGTCGTAGTTTGGATGTGTTTATTTCCAAGTTAAGGAAAAAACTGGAGGCTGATCCAAACCTGAAAATAGTTAATGTCCATGGCAAAGGTTATAAGCTAGAAATTTAATCAAGTCATATTTTTGACTGGAGGAAGTATCAAAAAGGCAAAGCCGTTAAATCTACATTGCCTCCGGTGACGATTACACCTACATTTTTACCTGCAAACCTGTCCTTTTCCTTAATAATCGTAGCAATTGCCACCGCACTGGATGGTTCTATAATGATTTTCATTCTTTCCCAGATCAACTTCATGGCTGAAACAATTTCTTCTTCTTTTACTGTAACCACATCATCCACATACTCTTTGATGATTCGAAAATTCAACTCCCCAAGTGATACAAGTAATCCATCAGCAATAGAAGTTTTTTTACCAACAGGGGTCAGTTTTCCGGTCTTGAAAGATTTGTAAGTATCATTTACATTTTCCGGTTCACCAAGAATGACTTTAGTAGTTGGGCTTACGTAATTTGCAGCCAATGCTGTGCCTGCTGCCAATCCACCACCACCCACAGGGGTTACGATATAGTCCAAATCGGGTTGTTCTTCTATCAACTCTTTAGCCGCAGTAGCTTGTCCGGCTATAATTCGACTATCGTTGAAAGGAGGTACGAAAATGGCATTGGTTTCTTCAAGAATCTTTGCACATGTGTCTTCTCTGGCAGCTTCGGTTGGTTCGCAAAACACTACTTCAGCACCATACTCAATCACAGCGTTTTTCTTTACTTCCGAGGCATTTTCGGGAATAACGATATATGCTTTAGTTCCCGCAAGTTTTGCCGCAAGTGCTACTGCCTGTGCGTGGTTTCCAGATGAGTGTGTGGCAAATCCGTTTGTCCTTTGTTCTGGTAAATAGGACATGATAACATTAGTTGCTCCACGCATCTTAAATGAGCCAACTTTTTGAAAATTTTCACACTTTAGAAACACTTTGGCTCCTACTATGTCATCAATTGAATGCGATGTGAGAACAGGGGTCTTGGTAATGAATTTAACAATTTTCTGGTGAGCCCTTTTTATTTCACTGAAATTCGGAATATCTAAATACATATATGCTGGTGGTAGTTGCCGCAAAAGTATTCAATGAAAATTACATTTTCACAAGCTTCATCGCACGATCCGGATAATCTGTGATAATACCATCCACATCATATCCGATTATCCTTTCCATGTCTTTGGTTTCGTTGATAGTCCAGGGGATTACTTTCATTTTTTTGTCATGAATTTCTTTTACCACTTCAGCCGTTAGATTCTTATAACCACAACTGTAAATATCCGGTACAAACCCTAATTCCTCAAGTGTATCATCAACAACATGGTCGTTTCCTACCAAGACTGCAAGCTCTATTTCGGGGTATTTTTGATTAAAGTATTTCAATATTCGAAAATCAAAGGACTGTACATTTACGTATTTGGGGTCGATATTTTTCTGAATAAAATTGTACACTAAATCAGAAAATACTTCTACGGATGGATGGAAAATACCATCACCCTTTGGGGTACTTTTGATCTCAATGTTGTATTTTACTTTTTTGCCATCTAAAAATACATTGACCGCTTCTACCACATCTTTAAGCAATGGTTTTTTTACTTTGAATTTTTGTTGTTCTGGGAAACCACTATGAGGTTTTGTTCCACAATCAAATGCTTTTACCTCCTCATAAGACATTTGGTAAATATTATATAAATCTTCTTTGTCTTTTGGAATTTCCTTTCCAGTGCTATCCAGACAATATGTAGAGCTAAAATAAGGTTCGTGACTGACCACTAATTCATTGTCTTTGGTCACAGCCAGGTCGAGTTCCAAAGTGGTTACGCCTAATTTTAGTGCTTCTAAAAACGCAGGGATGGTGTTTTCAGGCATCAGACCTCTTGCGCCCCGATGGCCTTGTATATCCGTTTGGTTCACTATTTTATCTGTTTTTGGGGAGCATGAATTTAGAGAAATAAAAAACAGGCATACAAAGAATAAGAGGATTGATAATCTAATCATGGCTTTTTTGAGTTTTTTGCTCACGAATGGCAGCTAAAATAACTAAAAGTATTGCGACTAGAGTGATCCAAAAATACAATGAACTCCCTTCTTTGAATAAACAATTGTAAAGCAATGCTCCAAATGCTCCGCCCAAAAGTGGTCCGGCAACAGGTATCCAGGAGTATTTCCAGTTTGAGCCACCTTTTCCCATAATTGGAAGTAAAAAATGTGCAATTCTTGGCCCTAAATCCCGGGCAGGATTGATTGCATAACCAGTCGATCCTCCCATAGAAACTCCAATCGCAAAAACCAATCCCCCCACAACCAATGGGTTTAACCCTTCGGTAAAAGTATTGGCTCCTATGAACATGATCGCAAAAACCAGAATGGCAGCACCCAATATTTCACTCAGAAGGTTAGAAAAGGTAGAAGGGATGGCAGGGCCTGTAGAAAATACACCAAGTTTGGTTTCCGGTTCTTCCGTCTTACCCCAATGTGGCAAATATTGAAGCCATACCAGTGTAGCTCCGACTATAGCACCCAATACCTGAAAGGCAATATAGCCAGGCACATCAGACCAGGGAAATTTTCCTGCCATTGCCAACCCAAAAGTTACCGCAGGGTTGATATGCGCTCCACTGATGGTTCCTACAGCATAAATGCCAAGAGTAACTGCTATGCCCCAGCCGAATGCTATAACAATCCATCCAGCTCCCTGGGCATAAGACTTGTTGAGGCTTACAGTGGCATTTACGCCACACCCAAAATAAATCAGTACTGCTGTACCGACCAATTCAGCTACATAGGTATTCATAGTGGATAGGTTTAGTTGAATGTTAAAACATCACAAGATGCTTTCTATAGCAATATAAGAATTTTATATCTCAATTTTCAACCCAACAGGACAATGATCCGATTCCATATATTCCGGATGGATGGTTGCTTCTTTTAAATTTGAATTTATCCCTTCGCTCGTCAGAAAATAATCGATTCTCCAACCGATGTTTCTCTCCCGGGCACTTCCCATGTAGCTCCACCAACTGTAGGCAATTTCTTCAGGGTGCAAATGCCGGAATGTATCAATCAATCCTGCATTGGTATAATTGTCCATGCCATCTATCTCTATCTGGGTAAATCCAGCGGACTTATTGTAATTTGCCTTAGGCCTGGCAATGTCAATCTCCCGGTGGGCTACATTAAAGTCTCCACAGACTATCACAGGTTTGATTTTTTCCAGTGATTTAAGGTATTTTAAAAAGTCTGCATCCCATTGAGACCGGTATTCCAACCTTGACAAATCTCTTTTTGAATTTGGAACATACACGGTGACTAAAAAGAATCTGTCATATTCGGCAGCTATCACCCGTCCTTCGAAATCATGCTCTGAAATGCCGACATCATTGGTAACACTCAATGGCTCTGTTTTACTTAAAATGGCTGTACCTGAATAGCCTTTTTTTTCTGCAGAATTGCTATAAATATGGTAACCGTTCAGTTCATCTAATGCTTCCAAAACCTGATCGTCCTGGGCTTTAGTTTCCTGAATACACAAAATGTCAGGGTTTAATTCTTTTAAAGATTCTAAAAAGCCTTTTTTAATAGCAGCCCGAATTCCATTTAGATTCCAGGAGATAAGATGGTGTTGCATAATTCGAATTTTATTGGTCTCAACAAAAGTATAATTTATTGCAACAAAAATGGGAAATCTTACTTGAAGTTGGTAGCCAATTTCAATTCGTTGTTGAGCTGCTTTAATTCTTCTTCGACTCTGGATTCGTCCCATCCCAAATATTTTGCCATAATGGAAAGAACCACTTCGAGGGTATCGTTGATAGTTTGTATTTTGAAGAATATCCGACCGGTTCTTCTCTCGTAAAAATCTAAAAGGGTCATTACCATTTCATTTTCAAGGCAAAAATTTATTTCTGCTTTTAATAGTTGAATGTCGGGCCGATTTTCATCTTGCTCTTTGGCATTTTTGATTATTTCATTGGTTTGTGTTCCATAGATATCCACCAGATAGTCTATGGTAGAAGGGTTAAATGAAGAGTTGTTCTTCTTTAGTTCATTTTTATATTTTTTAACCGCTGTATAATCTTCAAATTCATTCCCAGGCAATGGAATCTTTCTGGTTTTACATTTTCTTTTCTTTTTTATACCTGATTTTTTCTCTTTCTTTTCCAATACAGCCACTACGACTTTTTTAGCCATTTGACGGTATCCGGTCAGTTTTCCACCTGCTATTGAAATAAGTCCATTGTCAGCTACAAACAGTTCATCTTTTCTGGAAATTTCGGAAGCAGATTTTCCTTCTTCTGCGATCAGTGGTCGTATTCCAGCCCAGGATGACACTATATCAGATTTTTGTAAGTGAATTGAAGGAAACATATAGTCAACAGCATCCAATATATAATCCACGTCTTTCTGGTTTACCTGTGCATCTCCAGGATCACCACTGTATTCCGTATCTGTGGTGCCTATATAAGTGATGTCATTTTTGGGAATGGCAAAAATCATCCGTCCGTCTGAGACATCAAAATATACTGAATGTTTCACCGGAAGTTTTTCATGAGGCACCACTATATGTACTCCTTTGGTCAAATGAAGACTTTTCCCTTCAATTTTTTCTATTTTACTACGAACTAAATCTACCCATGGACCCGTAGCATTTATAATATAGTCCCCTAGTATTTCAATTGATTTATCGCTGATTTTGTCTTTGCATTTCACTCCATAAGCTATCCCTCCCTTTTCTAAAATCTCTTCTACCTCCACATAATTAATAGGATAAGCCTGGTATTGCATTGATGCCTTGATTACCTCTATAACCAACCGAAAATCATCCGTTTGGTACTCAGCATAAAGTCCGCCTCCTTCTACCACATCGTCTTTCAGCAGAGGCTCAAGTTTCATGGTTTCATCTTTGGACAACATCTTTCGCTGATCTTCTTTATCCACATTGGCCAGCACATCATAGACCATAAGACCAACGGATGTCATAATATGTCCATAGTTGCCATTAGTGATTAATGGAAGCAACATCTTTTCAGGACGTACAAGGTGTGGTGCCAGGTGATGTACTATGGCTCTTTCTTTTCCAACTTCTCGAACAAGGCTAAATTCGAATTGTTTCAAATAGCGCAAACCACCATGGATTAACTTAGTAGATTTGCTGCTAGTGCCACTCGCAAAATCACCCTTTTCGACCAAAGCTACCTTTAGTCCCCTGGAAGCAGCATCAAGTGCTATCCCCGCTCCCGTAATGCCTCCACCTATAATGATGATATCATAATACTCCTTTTCAAGGGATTTAATGATTTGAGGTCGGTCTTGTGCTGAAAAGCTCATATTTGTTTTTTTAGCAAGGTAAGTTTTTAGAATGTTAACTGATACATTGGTATGTTATGATTTTATTATCGAAAGTGGCTTGCCAAAATTTGAGTTAACTATCCAAGCTCTTATCTGACCATCCCATTGTTCTGTTCACTGCTTTTTGCCAGCCAAGGTAAAGTACCTTCCGTTTTTCATCTGAAATGGCAGGAGTAAATGTTTTATCGATGATCCGGTTGTTGAGAATGTCTTCTTTTTTCCAAACACCTGCGGTGATTCCAGCCAGATAGGCTGCTCCAAGTGCTGTAGATTCAATGACTTCAGGCCGTTCTACCGGAGTACCCAATATATCGGCCTGAAATTGCATTAGCAGGTCGTTGGCACATGCTCCTCCATCCACTTTAAGTTCAGCAAGGGTGATACCGGAATCGGCTTGCATGGCATCCAGCACATCTCTGGTTTGATAGGCCAATGATTCTAATGTGGCTTTTGCAATATGGTTTTTACCCGTATCTCTGGTCAAGCCAAAAATGGCTCCTCGGGCATACATATCCCAATAAGGTGCGCCAAGTCCCGCAAAAGCAGGAACCACATATACTTCGTCATTTCCTTGTGCTGCCAAAGCCATAGATTCCGATTCTTCTGCCGACTCAAGAATCTGCAAACCATCTCTGAGCCATTGTACTGCTGCCCCTGCGATAAATATACTGCCTTCAAGGGCATAATGCACTTCCCCATCCAGCCCCCATGCAATAGTAGTCAACAAACCATGTTCTGAATGCTGGACTTTAGTGCCAGTATTCATGAGCATAAAACAACCTGTTCCATAGGTATTTTTAGCCATACCTGGTTCGAAGCATGCCTGACCAAACAAAGCAGACTGCTGATCGCCAGCCACTCCCAGGATCGGCAAGTCTATTCCCCTGAAATTAAAATTTCCAAAGTCCGATCCTGAAGGCTTCACTTGAGGCAACATGCTTTCCGGCACACCTAACCTTTCCAACATTTTTTGATCCCACTCTAGTGAGACTATATCATACATCATTGTTCTTGAGGCATTGGTATAGTCGGTTACATGGAATTTTCCTTTGGTCATATTCCAGATCAACCAGGTATCAACAGTGCCAAAAATCAGGTTACCACTTTGTACTTTTTCTTTTGCCCCAGCTACATTTTCCAATATCCAGTGGACTTTTGTACCGGAAAAATAAGAGTCTATCACTAACCCTGTCTTTTCCCTGACATAAGAGCCCAACCCTTCTTTTTTCAATTGAGTACAGTATTCGGCTGTACGTTTATCTTGCCAGACTATGGCATTGTAAATGGGCTTGCCACTGGTTTTATCCCAAACTATGGCTGTTTCCCGTTGGTTGGTGATACCTATAGCTGCTACATTTGCAGGTTCAATTTGGAATTTTTCAATTACCTCTTCAAACACTTCCATCTGTGTTTGAAGTATTTCCATAGGGTCATGTTCGACCCATCCCGGATTGGGGAAAATCTGTGTGAATTCTTTTTGTGCAATTCCGACAATTTTACCGGATCCATCGAAAAGCACGGCACGGGAACTGGTGGTTCCCTGATCCAGTGCTACTATATATTTTTTGCTCATTTGAAAATTGGATAGTTGCCTTCAATTTAATAAAACAAATGAGTAAAAGGAAAGTTGATCTATGAATTGAACTTTAACACTGCCATTTTTTATTCGTGTATAGACAAAATAGGAATCTGGATGTCCATGGCTATTTTTTTCGTCACACTGCCTTTGAGCAATCTGTCCAATAATCCATGTTTTCTTGGATATAAAGTAAGCATATCCAATTTGTGCTCATTGATGAATTCAAATATTCCATGGACAACTTTATGGTCTTCTATGGTATGGAAAGAATGTTTTACATCCTTTAAGTAATTTGAAATTTTTAGGCTTTGCCTGCTTTTATCAAATGATACTGTACCTACATCTTTGGCAACATAAAAAACCTGAATTTCAGCTTTAGCCAGTTTGGCAAAATAGATCAGAGTCTCCAGTTTTCCCAAGTCACCCATTTCTTCAAAGTCCGCAGCATAGCCTATTTTTTTGAAATCAAGAGAAGAAATATTTTCAGGAATCAGTAATACAGGAACAGTTGCGTACCGAATAACATCGGCACTGACTCCACCAACAAGTTTTTCTAAAGTACTGTGACTGCCTTTTGTTCCCATCACGATCAGGTCAATATTCTGATTTTCTATGCAGGTGTAGATCGCATCAGAAACCATGGATATGTATTTCTTTGTATCATATTCCACCTCTTTAAGTTGCACAAATTCTTTCTTGAGTTCTTCAAATTCCTTATCAACTCTTTTTTCATAGTCTTCCAAAATGGGTTCTACTAATGGAAATCCACCAGTAACATCCACATGCGGAGTAGGAACATATATGGCATTTACTAAGTGAAGTTTGGCATTGTTAGACTTGGCCAGTCCTATTGCTATTTTCAATGCATTTTTAGAACATGGAGAAAAATCAACCGGAACTAATATGTTTTTGATATTCATGACTTTCGTATTTGGTTTACTAGTGATTTACATGATCAAAACTAAGTTGATCTGAAATTAATGCCCATGATATGAAAGCAGAAGAAACCTGATTGTTGTCAACTTTTATTGAGATATCACAAATGCTATTATAGTAATGTCTAGACAAAAAACAAATAGTCTTTTGCGAATTTTACCAGCCAAGTAATGGTATATGACCAAAACAAGCTACTGATCCACATATATTTGAAAATGTCTTCTTTTTTGCAGCCAAGGGCATTGGCAGTGATAGTACCTCCAATAGGTGTTAAAAAAATGGGGGTCAAAAAAGCGATTCCCATAACGCCATATTTTTTCCAAATTACAACAAATCGCCTGTTGCGTTTAGAAAAAATGTTTTTCTTTTTTGCTTTAAATATTCTACTTACCAAATTTCTGATTTGGTCGCCAAAAAAAGTGAATATATACACACTGGTCATTGCACCTAACAGAGTAAGGGTACCAGTGATGAAAACATTGAAGCCATAGGCAATACCAAGAGTAGGCCCAAAAACAAATTTTAGGGCACTAATGGAATAAACCGTCAAATATTTAATTATCTCTTCTAACATATCGTTTTCTTCATCCGAATTAAGTTAACTCGAAATTATTCAATAGGTTGCTTTAAATTATCATTTCAAAATACAACCTTGCAGAAAATTTCTCAAGGACATCAATAATGAAAAAAACCGACATCAATTTACTCAAATCCTTATGTGGTGTATTCGCTCCTTCTGCTAATGAAGGTTTGATGAAGGAGTTTGTTTTAGACTACATAAAAAAAAATCAGAGAGATTGGCTGGTGAAGCCCGAGGTTATCCACGGAGAGGAGTTTCAGGATTGTATCATATTGAAATTTGGCAAACCAAGAACAGCAATTTTTGCTCATCTGGATTCTATTGGTTTTACAGTCAGGTATCAAAACCAGTTGGTTCCTATTGGTGGTCCTGATACCGAATCGGGATACAAACTGGTAGGTAGAGATTCGTTGGGAGATATCGAATGCACTTTGAAAGTAGATGAAGATCACCGGATTTCTTATGAATTTGGCAGAGCAATTGACCGTGGGACAGATTTGGTTTTCAAACAAGAATTCATAGAAACCGAAGACAGTGTGCAATCCTGCTATCTGGACAACAGGTTAGGTGTGTTCAATGTCCTTAAAGTAGCTGAAACGCTTACAGATGGTTTGATAGTATTTTCTTGTAGGGAAGAACATTCCGGTGGTACTGTTCCCTTTTTGATCAAATACATGTATGAAAAATGGCAAATCAAACAAACCTTGATTTCTGACATCACCTGGGTGACTGATGGGGTCTTTCCCGGCGAAGGTGTAGCGATTTCGATGAGAGACAGTGGCTTGCCCAGAAAATCATATCTGGATAAAATAATAAGACTCGCTGAAATTTCAGGTGTCAAATACCAATTGGAAGTAGAAGGTTCTGGTGGCAGTGATGCCAAAGAACTACAATCTTCACCTTATCCGATTGACTGGTGTTTTATAGGTGCAGCAGAAGAAAATGTACACTCCCCTTACGAAACTGTGAACAAAGACGACATAGCTTCTATGGTAGATTTGTATAAATTTCTCATGAAGAAACTTTAAAGAATGAAGGTCAAAATAAAAGATAAAGATTTCGATATTTTCCTTACCGATAAAGAAATAGAAACTGCTGTTTCTACTCTTGCGAAAAAAATCAACACAGATTATACTGACAAAGATCCGCTATTAGTAGCAGTACTCAATGGCTCGTTTATCTTTTGTGCTGACCTCATCAGGCATCTCAATTTTGACCCTGAAATATCTTTTACCAAGCTGGCTTCATATCAGGGATCAGAAAGTACTGGAAAAGTCAATGAACTCATTGGATTGACTGAGGATATTAAAGGAAGGCATATTCTTATAGTAGAAGACATTATTGATACCGGAAATACCCTTGAAAAAATCATCAAAATACTCAATGAAAAGGAAGTAGCTTCTGTGGAAATTGTATCACTGTTATTCAAATCAGAAGTGTATAAAAAAAAGACTCCTGTCAGGTATTTTGGTCTGGATATCCCCAATAAATTCGTGATTGGATACGGCCTGGATTATGATGGCAGGGGACGCTCCCTCAGACATATATATCAAATTGCCGAAGGCTGAAAATTGTGCTGGGGATTTTGTTATCTTTGTTCCTTTTTTAAAATAAATCATATGCTAAACATTGTATTGTTCGGTCCTCCTGGTGCAGGAAAAGGGACACAAAGCGAGAAGGTCATTGCTATGTATGGCCTGGAACACCTTTCTACAGGGGATCTTTTCAGAAAACATTTGGGAGAAGGAACCGAGCTTGGTAAACTGGCTCAAAGCTATATGGACGATGGAAATCTTGTGCCCGATGAAGTGGTGATAGGAATGGTAAAAGATAAAATTGCCACTACAATTGACCCTAAGGGGTTTATTTTTGATGGTTTTCCCCGGACGGTAAATCAGGCCATTGCTCTTGATGGAGTCTTGAACGAGTTTGAAACGTCTGTTAGTGGCATGATTGCTTTGGACGTACCAGACGATGAGCTTCGAAACCGACTTATGGAAAGAGGCAAAACTTCAGGCAGATCCGATGATCAAAACATTGAGAAAATTAACAATCGCATCAACGTATATAAAGAAGAAACCATTCCGGTTGCCAACTATTTTGACAAACAAAACAAGTTATCAAAAATTCATGGTGTGGGTAGCATAGATGGTATATTCAATGAGATAAAAAAAGTTATAGATTCTTATTAATCTACTTTAATTCATAAACCTGCTTTTCGCTCTTATCATACTTCTGTTCCCTTATGTTGACCTCCAACTTTATAGACTATGTAAAACTTTGTTCCCGATCAGGAAACGGGGGATCGGGATCAGTTCATTTCCGTAGGGAAAAGCATGTCCCAAAAGGTGGACCGGATGGAGGAAATGGAGGAAGAGGAGGACATGTGATTCTACGAGGCAATTCCCAACTTTGGACATTGCTTCACCTGAGATACAGAAAGCATGTGTTTGCTGATGATGGCAAACCAGGTGAGGGAGGAAACAGGTCGGGTGCTGAAGGTGCTGATATAATCCTTGAAGTACCAGTTGGCACTATTGCAAAAAACGCTGAAACAGGTGAAAAAATACTTGAAATACTGGAAGAAGGGCAAGAAGCTATTCTAACTCAGGGTGGTAGAGGAGGTTTAGGAAATTCCAATTTTAAAACCGCAACACAGCAAACGCCCCGATATGCACAGCCAGGTGAAGAAGGAGAGGAACAATGGGTAGTATTGGAGCTGAAGTTGCTGGCAGACGTGGGGCTGGTAGGTTTTCCTAATGCCGGAAAATCCACTCTGCTTTCTGTATTGTCTGCTGCCAAGCCAGAAATTGCAGATTACCCATTTACTACATTGGTTCCCAATCTGGGTGTTGTTGGCTATCGTGACCACAAATCATTTGTGATGGCCGACATTCCCGGTATCATCGAAGGAGCAGCTGAAGGGAAAGGTCTCGGGATACGCTTTTTGAGACATATTGAAAGAAATTCAATGTTGCTGTTTATGATCCCGGCTGATACCGATGACATCAAATCTGATTATAAAATCCTTCTTGGAGAGCTTAAAAAATACAATCCTGAATTGCTTGATAAGCATCGCTTGTTGGCAATCACCAAATCGGATATGCTGGATGATGAAATGATTGCTGACATGGAAAAAGAACTTCCCAAAGACATCAAGACATTGTTTATTTCGAGTGTGGCACAAAAGGGGTTAGATGTCTTGAAAGACGAAATCTGGGATTGTCTTAACTAGTATTTCCTCACACAAGTAAATTAGATGGCTAAAGTAAAATCATCCTTTTTTTGCCAAAACTGTGGTGCGCAATCTCCAAAGTGGATTGGAAAATGTCCCTCATGCAATGAATGGAATACCTATGTGGAGGAAATTGTCGGAGGCCAAGACAAGTCTGCTGGCCAATGGCGTGATAGCAGTGAACCAACCCGATCTGTTAAGCCAGTAAGGCTCAGTGAGATTGAGCAGGAAAAAATGGTACGAGTCGTTACCAAAGACAAGGAGTTTAATCGTGTATTGGGTGGAGGAATAGTACCCGGATCGATGGTATTGATCGGAGGCGAACCGGGAATTGGCAAGTCCACACTGCTGCTACAACTTGCTCTGAGTCAGAGTGACTTAAAAGTCCTCTACGTTTCCGGAGAAGAAAGCCCACAGCAGATCAAACTAAGAGCTGATAGAATGGATGCTACCTCTGACAATTGTTTTTTATTGGCAGAGACAGGACTACAGAACATCTTTCAGCAAATCAACCAACTGAAACCTGACATTCTAGTCATTGATTCGATTCAGACATTGCATACTTCGAAAATCGAATCTTCTGCTGGCAGTGTTAGTCAGGTAAGGGAATGCACAGCAGACTTACTGCAATTTGCCAAGGAAACAAATACTCCTGTATTCCTGATTGGTCACATTACCAAAGAAGGGTCACTTGCAGGTCCAAAAGTACTGGAGCACATGGTCGATACAGTATTGCAATTTGAAGGAGACAGGCATCTGGCTTACAGGATCTTGCGGACAACCAAAAACCGTTTTGGATCGACTTCTGAGTTGGGGATATATGAAATGCAAAGCAACGGTATGCGTGAAGTATCCAACCCATCGGAGATTTTGATTTCACAAAAAGAAACTCAAATTAGTGGGGTGTCGATAGGTGCGTCTATAGAAGGAAACCGTCCTTTGCTCATAGAAACACAGGCACTGGTAAGCCTGGCAGCTTATGGCACTCCCCAGCGAAGTTCTACAGGTTATGATGCCAAAAGGCTCAACATGCTTCTCGCCGTATTGGAAAAAAGAGGAGGACTGCAACTCGGTACCAGAGACATTTTTCTCAATATTGCCGGAGGACTGAAGATTGATGATCCGGCACTTGATTTGGCAATTTGTGTTGCCATCGTTTCTTCTTTTGAAGACAAGCCCATAGACCATAAAGTCTGTTTTGCCGGAGAGATAGGACTGGGTGGAGAAGTCAGGGCAATAAATCGGGTTGAAAACAGAATTTCTGAGGCAGAAAAACTAGGCTTCAAAGAAATCCATGTTTCTTCATACAACCTCAAAGGAATTGATCTCAGCAAGTACAAGATCAAAGTAACACCTTCGGCGATGATCTCAGATGTGTTTAAGAAATTGGCGGATTAATATTTCGGATATACCATTGCCAAGTCTAAAGAAAATATGCTCGAAATGTTAGTGAAGTGACATAAAAAACACGAATATATTTAGCTCTGATCAATCTGGTATGAATTACATTTGTATTGAACGTAGCAATATTCTATCAGCGAGAAAATCAGATGCAAAAATTAGCCTTATTCTTTAGCGTTCTGTATTTGCTATCAATGGCCAAACCAATAATCCCGTTGGCTGAATATCTGATCAATCAAGAATATATAGCTGAATTTTTGTGTATAAACAAAGATAAACCTCAGCTCAGCTGTGACGGGAAATGCTACTTAGCCAAAAAACTCCGAGCTCAGGAAGAAAATAAAAGAAAAAATATTCCTAAAATAAACTTAGAGAACCACTTTCACATAGTGAACAAAAATCACTTTTCAATTCAACCTTATGACCCAATCTCCGGGCAAAAGTTCAATCCAATTGAAAGTGTTGTTTTTTCTTCCTCTTATATCAATGATGTTTTCCACCCACCACAGGAAGTTTAACCCCCACTGCAACTGTTGTATTTTATTATTCTTGCCCTTATAGATAAAGGGTATTTTGTGTGCTATAGTAAATATTCATGTATAAGTGGATTTACCAAGAACCCTTATGGGCAGTGGGTATTGTTAAATGACAATTTATTTACTTATTGAATTACAAGGCTTTTACAGCCTTCAAATTATATATTATAAAAATGAGAAAATTATTTATTTTACTCTTAGTTATTCTATTGACTTTGCTCGACGGAATGGCTCAAAACACATATAGGGGACAAATCTTAGATACTGAAAATAATCCTTTGGTAGGTGCACTAATAATTTCCAGTACTGAAAACAAGGGAGTAGTAAGCGATGTAAACGGAAAATTCAGTATCTCATCGGGGAATGAAGTGGAAATAAGTTTTGTTGGCTATAAAGGCAAAAAAGTTACCCTTACCGATGCATTCAATACCATAATATTAGATCTCGATTTGGTGTCTTTAGGAGAAGTGGTAATTTCAGGCAATAGAGAGTTACAACAAAGAAACAAGGTGCCTGCATCCATTTCTATATTGAATGCTAAAAGGCTCAATGAACTAAAATCTTTTGGTATCGAACAGATTGTAAATACTGTTCCGGGAGTATTTATGCAGTCATCAGTTGCCAGTAGCAACGAACAACACCAAATGTCAGTTCGTTCCCCTATTTCTACCAAAGCACTATTCTTGTATGTTGAAGATGGCATACCTATTCGACCTACAGCAGTGTTTAACCACAATGCTTTACTGGAGATGAACAGTATTTCCTTTGACCGGATAGAAGTAACAAAGGGCCCTTCGTCAAGCATTTATGGAAGTGAAGCCATTGGAGGCAGTTTTAATTTTATCACCAAGCAACCTACTCAGGATCTAACCGGAAGCCTTAGTTTTCAAATTAATAATCTGGGATTTAAACGATACGAAGCGGAAATTTCAGATCATGTAAGTGATAAGCTAGGAATTTATGTTGGAGCTCAATATTCCAAAAGGCAAGACGGAATTGTTGACCACAGCGACTATCACAAGTTTGCAGCTACACTTAAAACCGTATATCACTTTAATGGTTCCTCTATTTGGACAAATCATTTGGATATTATAGACTACAAATCCGATATGGCCGGATCAATAAGTGAAAAGAATTTTTTCGAAGGTAACTACGAAAGCAATGAAACTTTTACCAATCGTGTGGCTAAATCTGTCAGGCTAAGAAGTACTTTCGATAAATATTGGAATGATAAAAATAAAACTTCTTTCAATTTAATTTTCAGAAACAACCTTATGGATCAGATACCATCGTATAGAACTACCGAAATCCGCCAAAATGGACAATTGACGGGAGAAGGAATTGGGGAATCAAACTCTGACCAATTTACCAGTTATGCAGGGTTGATTCAGCATAAAATGGATTTTGATTGGGTCAATTCATCTTTGGTGGCAGGGCTTCATTTTGACTATTCTCCTCAGGATTATATTGCCAATACCATTGATTTTGATGTGAATCTTGAAACTGGCAAAAACGAGAACTATTCCTTAAATGCGGAAGATTACATTCTAAACTATAATGCAAATATTTTCAATTACGCAGGATACCTTCAATATGAAATCTCCCCTCTTGAGGCATTACAAGTGACTGCTGCTCTTCGTTATGACAAGTTTGTCTTTGATTATAACAATAGAATGAAAGGTGTCGTTGGCGTGAGAGATGGCAAAAACGAATATACCAATATTGCTCCAAAAATAGGGTTGAACTACAATTTCTCTACCAAAGCAGGATTGTATGCCAATGTATCCAACGGATTTTCTCCACCACAAACCTCCACGCTCTATAGAAATGGAGATGCCGTTGATGGTGGAGAAACATTCAACCTCAAACCAAGTTCATATTATAATTATGAGATCGGTGGTTATTTTTCCATAAGCAATCTGATCAAATTGGATGTTGCCTTTTATGATTTGGAAGGCCGTGATGTATTGGTGAGTTACCAACTCGAAGATCAGAGTTACGACTATAGAAATGCCGGGAAAACCCGTTCTTATGGCATAGAGTACGGATTGATTTTTACACCGGTAAAGCAGTTGGTCATATCTCATAACGGAAGCTATGCCAGACATCAATATTTAGAGTATTTCGATGGTGGTAACGATTATTCAAATACCAATATGGAAGAAGCTCCTTCACTACTTGGCAACACTATCATTACTTATAAGCCATTTTTTGTAAAAAACCTCAGTGTTTCTGCACTACATAATTATATGGGTAAATACAATACTGCTTATGAAAATACCGTGGTAACTACTGAAAATGGTGTGACCTCTTATACAACGCCTACTTATCAGGGGTATAGCATTTTTGATATAAAAGTTTCTTATAAGTATAAAAAAGCAGAAATATGGGGGCAATTGCTCAACATATTTGATAGACTGTACTCCATAAATGCTACCTATAGCTATGGAAGGACTACCTATACCATAGGTAATCCCAGAACTATTCATGCCGGGATAAAGTATAAATTTTAAATGTTAACTATTGGCTTGGGTATTAAGCTCAGGTCATTATCGATCGCCATGAAGAAGAATATAAAACTTAATAACTGGCTATGGAAATGGCACTTTATTGCAGGGCTTGTTTCGCTTCCATTTGTTCTTATATTGTCTATTACAGGAGGAATTTATCTGTTCAAGCAACAATATGAAGAACCCGTTTATAAATCAATAAAAGAAGTGGTAATAGAAAAAGAATCTATTTCATTTCAAGAACAATGGGAGATTGTTAATAAAAATGCCAAGATAAAACCCAATTCTATGGTATTGCCAGTGCATAAAAATGAGGCAACCAAATTTATTTCAGGAATGTTTGGTGGAGCAACATCTCTTTATGTAAATCCATATAAAGGAGAAGTGTCCGGACAAATCATACCACAAACATCCTTCATGTACAAAGTAAGAAAACTACATGGAGAACTCCTTTTAGGAACTTATGGTACTAAATTGGTTGAATTAGTAGCCAGTTGGATGATTGTTTTAATAATTACAGGCTTATATGTTTGGTGGCCAATTAAAGGATGGTCTTTGAAAGGTTTTTTTATAGTCAGAAGAAAGGAAGGCAAAAGGACATTGTTTCGTGATTTACATGCTGTAACAAGCTTTTGGATTTCGGTATTTTTATTAGTCATATTGGCAGGGGGACTCCCTTGGACTGATGTTTTTGGAGCCAACTTCAAATGGTTTCAACAAGTGACCAATACCGGGTATCCCACAACATGGCAGGGAAATACACTGCATTCTATAAAAAATGATAAGGCACTGACTCTTGATGAAATGATAAATGTAGCCAGAAGCCTTAATTTAGAAGGGGAAGTCACTATATATTTTCCTAAAAATCAGGAGGATGTTTTTAGTGTTTCTAACAGCACTACAAATTTACAGAGTCAAAAAAAATATCATTTTGATCAATATTCAGGAGATCAAATATTGAGACATGATTGGCAGGATGTGGGTGTACTTATGAGGGCAAGAATGTGGTTAATGTCATTCCATCAGGGAGAGTTCGGATTGTGGAATTGGATATTGATGATATTCATGGCTGGCACACTCATATTAGCATCTGTTTCAGCTTTGGTTTCTTATTTAATGCGAAAACAAAAGGGTTTTTGGGGTGTTCCGGATGTTCCAGGTACATTTCGGACAGGTATCGCAGTACATATAATAATTATTGCGTTGGGAATCATTTTTCCCCTATTTGGTCTAAGTGTACTTCTGATCGTTGCATACGAAATATTCACTTTGTTGAAAAGAAGGAAATTAGAGGCAATCTAATGATTTGATAAACTAATTGCGTTTCCCAGCTTTTAAAGTATGGGGAACGTAATTTTTCTCAAAAAAACTTGAATTCATTCCACCTACTCCCATCATGTTTCAATAGATGAAAACCATTGACTTCAAAGGTTGATTCATATTTGATCGCTGAAAAATGAGCTTTTGCCTCCTCAAATCGAGCCTTTTTCAAATCCCGAAAAGCCACTGTAATATGGGGGTGAAATGGCCTGTCTTTGTAGTCTGCATTCAGGATGTACAACTCCCTGCGAACATGAGTGACTAGTTTTTTTTGAAGTTGGCTCAGTATCTCGTTTTGCCCCACATCTACAAAAATCACTTTCGGAGGAAACCAATCAAAACCACTGATTTTTACATTAAAAGGATAATTTTCGAATTGAAATGAATCCAGCTTTTGAAGCAAAACATCTTCTTTGCTCTCTTTCCATTTGAATGGCATGTGCAATGTGATGTGGGGAGGAGAGCGAAGGGCTGCCTTGGACGCAAATAGATCGGCTGACATTTCTTTGAAAGACATGATGTCTTCACAAGTTTGACTGTCGGGTATGATTGCCAGAAAATATAGGGCTTCCTTCATTGTGATGGTATAACTGAGTGCAAAGATACTCGTCCTAATAATAAGAAAAGGCTTTACTAAACTTTCGAAGTTTAGTAAAGCCTTTATTGAAATATCCCTGAGGTCTTAAAACGACTTTCCGATAGAAAATTGAATAACACTATTGGGATAAGTATCATTACTGTCTTCCTTGGAGGTATTAGATAAACCCAAATTATACCTCAAATCGAAGTTGACACCAGACTCAAGTTCATAGCCGATTCCAAGCCCTAGTGAAAAATCAGTAGAGTTCAGTTGATCTTTTACACTGATGGAATTCATACCATCGCTAACATTCGCCGAAAGCAATATGCCAACCTGTGGGCCAAATTGAAAATTAAAGCCATTTTGCACAAAGATTTTCGCAATCAGAGGGACGTTGATGTAGTTATAATTGACTTTACCTTCTCCTTGTGCAACTTGTGCGCCCTGCATCGAAAATATTAGTTCAGGTTGGAATTTGAAGCTTTCGGAAATCTCCATAGTGTTGTAAAAACCTATGTGAATTCCTAATTTGGAGCTTACCCCATCGGCATCTCCTGCTATTGTGGCTATGTTTAATCCACCTTTAAGACCTATAACAGAACTTTGCGCCGAGGCATTTAGACTTATCAGTACCGCAAATACCAATAAGTAAGTACATGTGTTTTGCATGATGTTAGTTTTAAGTTAGAAGGGTAAAATAATAATTTTATTAAAAATAATAGCCCGTGAATGGAGTTATTAATCAAGTCATTTTTGCCCCGACTCTGTCATATCCTAAACCCCACCCCCGTTTTGTGACTGCCTGTTAGACAGGCCTCCACAAATAGAAATCACATTTGAAAATGTCTGTGAGGATACCTGCCAGTCAACATGGCAAACATTGGCGTGAAAGGTAAATGTCATAATTGTAATAGATTAGGGAAAAGGGAGAGGGTTTACAATTTGCATGGCAAATAAAACCAACCTAGATTTATACGCATAGTTATCAAAAATATCTTATCATTTGAAGCAGATATACAAATCCAGTTTGATTTTAAGTGCTGTTTTTGCACTGGCGGTTTTGGTTTTCATAGTAATAGGGGAGGCAAAAAATGCTGGATTGCTTGTAATTGCTTTGTTCGTATGCTTTTCGATTAGCCTGATTCAATTTCCAAAACTTAAAGGCTTTTCCTTCACGGTACTGATATTTGCTACAGTGGCTGCCGCCATGTATTATCCTTCTAATTTTAGTCAAATAGGGAGCTTTGACCTGAAAAAATTAATTGTGCCCCTGCTAATGATCATCATGTTTGGTATGGGTACATCCATGAGCATCAAGGATTTTGCAGGAGTACTCAAAATGCCAAAAGGTGTTTTCGTTGGTCTTTTGTGCCAGTTTACCATTATGCCGTTTGTAGGGTTTGGGCTTGCCTACCTGTCTGGATTGCCTAAAGAAATTGCTGCCGGAATACTACTGGTGGGCTGCTCACCGAGTGGTCTGGCCTCCAATGTAATGTCCTATATATCTGGTGCCAACCTTGCCCTTTCTTTGACATTAACGGCAATTGCAACATTGCTTGCTCCAATTTTGACTCCTTTTTTGATGAAGCTATTGGCTGATGAACTGGTGCCCATAGACTTTTGGGCAATGCAATGGAGTATCATCAAAATTGTGATTATTCCGATTGTCTTGGGGTTGATTTTCAACAGGCTCTTTCATCATAAATTTAAAATTTTAGAAAAAATAATGCCCATAGTATCCATGGCTGGTATTGCATTTATCATTACAATTATTACTGCGGCTGGTCGAGAATCTCTGCTGCAGATAGGTCTCGTATTGATAGCCGTAGTGGCAATTCACAATATTTCCGGTTACGTGCTGGGCTATTGGGCAAGCAGGGCGGTAGGGCTCGATCAGAGGTCTGCCAGAACCATTGCCATAGAAGTAGGCATGCAAAACTCCGGGCTGGCTTCAGGTCTGGCATTGGAAATGGGAAGGGTCGCAACAACAGGATTGGCACCTTCTGTTTTTGGTCCTTTTATGAATATCTCTGGTTCTGCGCTTGCTACCTATTGGCAATCAAAAAAAATCCCGGAAGACCAATAACCTGTATTGACAGTGAATTCTTAAAACTAATTGCTTGTCGTTGTTAGTTCTTTTAAATTCGTGCCTTTCTTTAATGTAAACGCCAAAGCCTGATTTTGAGTAGTCTCAGCTGACCTCCAAACTCAACAATTCTTTTTCTATGGATAATGAACTATTCACCACTGAATTTTTTTCTCAATTCAATTTAGATACTGGTCAGTGGGTTTGGGTATTGGTTTGTGCGTTGTGCATAGGCATGTCTAAGGCAGGCATTTCCGGGCTTGGGATGTTTGTAGTTCCTGTGTTTGCCTCAGTATTTGGCGCTAAAGAATCGACGGGTGTTATTTTACCCATGCTGATCATGGCGGACATATTTGCAGTGATTTATTACAACAGACATGCAAATCTCAAATTGCTGAAAAAGCTATTTTTGGCAACAGTAGCAGGGGTTTTTATAGCCATCTGGGTAGGCGATATGATCAATGATCAGCAGTTTCGAATTCTCCTGGCTGTAGTAGTGATATTGGGTGTGATCATTATGATCTGGCACGAAACAAAGAAATCATCAGATGCCATACCCGACAATTGGTTCTTCGGATCAACTGCTGGTTTGCTTGGCGGTTTCACAACTATGATCGGCAATGCAGCAGGACCTGTGATGTCGATTTATTTCCTTGCCCTTCACTTAAAAAAGAACAATTTCATAGGAACTGCTGCCTGGTTTTTTCTGCTCGTCAACATCTTCAAAGTGCCTTTCCATGTTACTATTTGGCATACCATTACCTGGAACACGTTTCTGTTTAACCTGTCCATGTTGCCCATTATCCTGCTTGGGGTTTTTCTTGGAATCAAAATTGTGAAACTTATCCCTGAGAAACCATATCGCATATTCATTATTGTAACTGTGACATTGGCAGCATTGAAGTTGTTCTTTTAATGTCAGAATGAATGAAAAATTTGTATATTTAAATTACTAGTAAACGACTAAAAATGGGTTAGAGGCGTACTATCTAAGAAAAGTACAATTGGAAGAGGTTACCCTCCTCCAATTTGACGATGTTTGAAGTGACTAAACATAAAACATCATGACTAAAGTTACCAACTTATC
>NZ_JBDKWG010000084.1:0-39131 GCF_040151475.1 Reichenbachiella sp. MALMAid0571
TCCGGTTTAGCGCAAAAACAGGAAAAAAAACCAAAACCAAAACCGTATTCGAAAAAGGGACGATCAAAATCTAATTTTAGGTTCTGAAAATTGAATTTTTTACTCTCCTGATTATTGAAAGTCCGACAGACTCCTAGGAAAAAGTATTATTGGTGTTCAAATTATATGGACCAGTGCTTCTTGCATTTTAATGATATTAAGTCCGTTTCTTCAAACGCTATTTTCACTAAAAATCCCACTATTTGTAGCATTTTTAATCGTCCTTATTTGTATTAATGTGTTTGTCATTCTAAAAAACGGAATCAGTTTGAGTCAGAATCATGAATTAGATATTAAACTGAAAAACAACATTTTATAAGCACTGTCATAAGATTGACATAAAATTGACGCTATAATTTTAGGATAAATTCAAAGGCCAATTTTGAATTTTACCAAAAAAAAATTGGAATGAAAATATTTAAAAAAATCCTACTCGCCTTATTGTTCATTTTGACGTCATCAAGCATCGGTGGATATTTCTATTTTGACAAAAAGTTTACTCCATTGGAAAATTACCTACAGGTTGCATATGTTTCGGAAAACATACCAATCAAATGGATTTCAACTAACAACAACTCACATTCCGCACTGCTGTTACCCGTCTATCTTAGAGGAATTGACAAATTATTTTATATGCAATTGGATTTTGGTTCACCCATCACCATTTTTTACAGAACCTCATTACAATCCATCCAAACAAAGTTTCGTGAACAAATTTCAATTGACCACACAACAAATCTGATTAATTTAGATTTCAATCTGAAAAACATGCAGGTTTCGTCTAATACCTTCAAGGTGATTGATTATGGAGACAAAGTTGACTTTGAAAATCCAAATACTGAAAATATAATAGGTACATTGGGAACAGACTTGTTGGAAAAGCGAATAATAACTTTGGATTTCAAAAATAATCTCTGTTCTTTTTCTGAAAAGATGCAGGTAAATGGGTTTACTGAATTTGAATTCAAAAAACGCAGAATCTTATTTCCAGCAAAAATCGGAAATGAAAGTCTAAAACTAATGTATGATTCCGGAACAAGCGGCTATGAACTGATTATCAGCAAAAACGATTGGGAAAAATACAGAACTATAAATGGCAAAGTAAAAACTAGTAAGGGAAATTCGTGGGGAAATACGCTGAAAATAGTTTCTACAACTGCCAATCAAAAAATTCAATTTGGCGATACCATACTAACTCTTTCGGAGGTTACTTACATAGAAGGAACATCCAAAATGCAGGATTTTTTAATGGCTCTATCAGGAATGCAGGGAATGATAGGAAACAAATTGTTTCTAAATCACAAAATAATATTGGATTGCAAAAACGAAAAGTTTAAAGTGGAGTAAACCCTTCTGCTAACATTATGTGTGAAAGCATGACCGCATAAGGCAGACACACAAACCAAAGCTACGATTCATACATGGGACATTGATCGAAATACCTCCCTACGGTCGTTGGATAACTGGCAAGTAAAGCACCGTTAGGCACAAGCGAAATGAACGACATAAATACCTAAAAGATGAAAAGACAACACGAATTAAACAGACAAACTATATTATTAGTCGTTGGAAGTTTATTTATGAGTTCCACTTTACTCACAAGACATTTCTTCAAAATATCTTTGGATTTAGAAGATTTTCTTTAATTTTTCATTCAAGTCATCTTTTTGTTTCCGGAGCATAACGTTTTTTGGCTTTACGTAGTGGCGGATTTCAGCACAAAACTTGACAAGAAGCATTCTCCCGTCATTATGCAAAACATTTATTGTAGCAGTTTTTATTTTTCGTAACGCATTGGTATCATACTTTTTTCGTCTAGCGAATAACTATCATTTTCGAGATATAATTTTTGAAAAGCCTGCAAGTCATTCGGTCTTTCGTCAAGCATTTTATACATCTTTCTAAAAAAGTCTTCCCTGCCAAGTCCTGGATTGAAAATCATTGTCATTTTTACAATATTGTCCGAATTATTGTTGTAGCCGTGAACTGAAAATCTTGGTATGTGAATTACTGTTCCGGTTTCTGCTGTTAGTTCGCCTTTGGCTGTTAAGACGGTCAATATACCTTCACGAATAATAAATGTTTCATCCATTTCTTTATGATAATGCAATTTCGGACCTCTTGCGTTGGCTTCCATTTCTATCTCATACAATCCGAATTGATTGTTGGTTAAAGCGGTTGGAATAATTACTTCAAGCCTATTTCCGTGGCTTTGGAACTGTTCGTTTTTAGGTGATGGAACGATGATAGCGTCATCGTTCCATTCTTTTGAGAGTAAATCTTTCATAGTTTAATTTTGTGGGATTTCTTCAACCAAAATTTCATTTCCTTCTTTATCAAAATACGTACAGGTCATTTTCTCCATACAAACAGTCCATTTTTCTATACCAAGTTTCGCACTGATTCCGATAAAAGTCGGATAATCCGTTTTACCCTGTTGATGCTTCTTCAGATCTGCTTTGAATTGTTCTTTGTTACATTCAGATGCAATAATCAATGGTATGTATTTAGCAGGAGAAGTGGTTTTGTAATCATTTTCTCCATAATAATCGGTGTGTCCATCTGTTACAAAGGTTTCGTAATAAGTAACACCTAATTTTTTGATGTCCCCAATGTATGCAGGAAAGTCTGCTCCTGATTTCACTTTGCTGTGAGCTGCTTTGATTTGTTCTACTGTAAACATTTTTTCTTGTTTTTTTAATTAACGATTTGTTGAATTACACGCAACCATAATGCTCAACTTGATAGTATGATTGTCGATATTAAAATTGATTTTACCATTTGCTTTACATTAAGATTACAATGCAAAGTTGCGATGGTGAAAAACCCTGTAATTGTAAAAAATCGTTTTTCTACAAGAAGCGTTTGAAGTTTTCGGGAGTGTCTCCTGTAAACTGTTTGAAGTCTTTGATAAAATGAGCTTGGTCGAAGAAATTATTTTCGTAACAGATTTCAGTCAGCGTTTTGGTTCCGTTCAAATTTTCAAGAACGGAATTGAAGCGAACGATTGAAGCAAATTTTTTGGGTGTTGTTCCAACTACTTTTCTAAACCGCTTTTCAAATGGACTTTGACTGATAAACAATTTTTCGTTTAGCTCTTTTATGCGGATAGTTCCATTACTTTGGTAAATGAGTTTAACTGCTTCAACAATTAACTTGTCCGTTTGAATGTCTTTGAGTTGAGATGCTAAAAACTGTTCAACGATTTTTATCCGAAGTTCATCTGTATTAGCTATTGCTAATTTTTCTTCTACTTCCGTTATGCTGTTTTTATCAAAAATGTCGTCAAGTGAAAGGCTTAAATTAAAGAGCTCGTTGGCAGGATGTGAAGCAAAATGAGTAAAGCCAATTTCTGTAAAGTAAACCAATATAGTTCCTATGTCTGCCGAATTTTTGAAGACTTTGTAACCGTCAGTAATTCCTGTTATTCCTGCCGTTGTTAGTTTACTTTCACTGTTGTCTTTTATGATGGCGAGTTGTCCTTTGTATTGAAAACCAATAACAATTCCTGATGATGGGAAAACTTTATATTTATTTTCCAATTCATTCTCCGACACTACAAAATATTTGATGTAGGGTTTTAGTTGTTCAGTCGGAAAATGTTTGTCAAATTTCATTATTTTCTCTGTTGGTACTAGGTTCTCTAAATTGCCTACAAAAATCGTATAATGCGCATTATCTATCTTATACATATCAAATCTAATAGATTTTTAATTTGATTCCTTCATTCTAGAATACACATGTTTTACCATTTGTAACTGTAATAAAAAAGCAAGCACAGGACCCTCTGCTTTCTACCTCCCAATTGCCATCGCAAGCCGTTGTGTTTATTTTTTTATTTAAAACAAGCTATTTGAATGAATTTTAATGCACTAAGTGGTATTTTTAGTATTTACGAATGATAATTCATACATAATTTGCTTGATCAAGCAGATTGTTTTATTATTTTTGAATGATAATTAATGCACTAAGCATATAAAAACACAATTATGAATGATAATTCATACACCGATTGGAATTCAATGAGTGATAAAGCCCTGATAAGAATGATCGGAACCTTCATCCAGCACCACAGGTTAAATCAAAACAAATCACAAAGCGATATAGCCAAAGCCGCCGATATTAGCCGTTCCACACTGAGCTTACTGGAACGGGGAGAAAAAGTAACCCTAAACAGCTTGATACAGGTGTTACGGGTACTCGACTTACTTCACATAATGGATGCTTTTAAAATTGACAATCAAATAAGTCCGATAGAATATGCCAAACTGCAAAAAAACAAAAGAAGTCGTGCGAGAAACAAGGATGGAAATTCAAATGAAGTACTGGAATGGTAGATGTAGTAGAAGTGAAAATATGGGGGCAATTGGTTGGGGCAGCCCGCTGGGATCAAAATCAGCAATTGGCTGGTTTTCAGTATGACAAAAAATTTCTTACAGGAAACCACGACCTCTCGCCTATAAAAATGCCTTTACAAAATGGCGATCGAATATATAGTTTTCCTGAATTGAGAAAACAAAAAGGCCAGGAGACATCCACATTCAAAGGGCTTCCCGGATTGTTGGCAGATGCACTTCCTGATAAATATGGCAATCAGCTGATAAATGTATGGTTGGCACAAGAAGGAAGGCCTCCCAATAGTATGAATCCTGTGGAGCAATTGTGCTTTATCGGATCAAGAGGAATGGGAGCTTTGGAGTTCGAACCCGCTCAACTAAAATCTAACCAAAACACATTTGCAATAGAAATTAAAAATTTAGTTGACATTGCTCAAAAAATGCTGTCAAATAGAGAAACTTTTGAGACTAACATTCACAGGGATGAGCGAAAGGCAATCAGCGAAATATTAACGATCGGAACATCTGCTGGTGGTGCAAGACCAAAAGCAGTGATTGCTTTTAACCAAAAGACAGGCGAAGTACGATCTGGTCAAACTAAATCTCCCAAAGGTTTCGAACATTGGTTGATTAAACTTGATGGTGTAAGCGATGCTCAATTTGGAGAGAGTCATGGATTTGGAAGAGTTGAATACGCTTATTACTTAATGGCCAGAGACTGTGGAATAGAAATGATGGAGTGCCAATTGTTTGAAGAAAATAAAAGAGCCCATTTCATGACAAAAAGGTTTGACAGAGAAGGGAATGACAAAAAACACCATATTCAGACTTTGTGCGGAATACAACATTTTGATTACAACAACCTTCAAGGATTTAGTTATGAACAATTATTTCAGACAATGAGAATACTTAGAATGACATATCCTGAAGCGGAACAAATGTTTCGAAGAATGGTATTTAATGTTATGGCAACCAATTATGATGACCACACCAAAAACTTCTCATTTAGGCTAAAACAAAATAGCAAATGGGAACTTTCCCCTGCGTATGATGTCTGTTACTCCTATGATCCAAACAATATTTGGGTTAGCCAACATACATTAAGTATAAATGGAAAACATAAGGATATCAAAAAATCGGATCTCATGAAAATAGCTACAGATAACAACATTAAAAGGGGTGAAAAAATAATTGAAGAAGTAAAAACAGTAGTATGTGATTGGGAAAAGTATTCGACCCAGGCGAAGGTATCATCAAAGTTGAGCGATGTTATTTCAAAAACCTTAATAGCTCCCAAATTTTGACTTTAGCCAGATATCTATATACCTGGCCTGCTCTTTATCAATCACTTCACTTTAGTGATAAAAACATAGCATTTAACTTCCAATACCTCTCTAAAACCAACAATTGACATTTACATACCAAAATAAGCTACTACCAACTTGAAGCTGGTAGTAGTTTAATGGAAAAAATATTGCAAGATGTAAACAAACTGACTGAAATAAGTACTATTGCCAACAGCGTATAAACGCAATAACGGCTGAATTTTCTACCGAAAACTCAGCCGTTATTGCTATATTTAGTACATTAGTGAAAAATACTCGCACATTTTCTCGTTACTGACATTTACACAAACCGTTGGCATTTATTTAAAAACAAACTCGAAATTGAAGATTGTAACTTGGAATTGTAATGGAGCATTTAGAAAGAAGTTTGAACACATTTTGGACTTCAATGCTGACATTTATATTATCCAAGAATGTGAAAACCCAGCAGAATGTCGTCACCTAAAATATCAAGAATGGGCTGAAAACTACATTTGGATTGGCGATACCAAAAACAAGGGACTTGCAATTTTCACTAGACCTGAAATTGAATTAAAGAAACTCGATTGGTCAAACAAATTCAAAGACCATTATGTAAAGCACTTTTTACCGTGCAAAATAAATCAAGACTTTGACTTACTTGCTGTTTGGACACACAGAAACAACTCACCGAATTTCGGCTACATTGGACAACTATGGAAATACTTACAAGTCAATAAAGACAAACTAAATACGACAATTATTGCAGGAGACTTTAACAGCAACACGAAATGGGATGAATGGGATAGATGGTGGAATCATTCTGACATAGTAAACGAGCTAAAAGAAATTGGAATTGAAAGCCTCTACCATAAATACACAGGCGAACAACAAGGAGCCGAGACCAATCCGACTTTATATTTCCAGCGAAAACTTGAAAGACCTTATCATATTGACTATGTTTTTGGTGCTGAAAGATTTTGTAACGGACTAAAAAAAATTGAAGTCGGAGAAGCAGATAAATGGTTAGAAATAAGTGACCATATGCCAATTATATGCGAGATTGACGAATAAAAAATAAAAACGATACGCTAGCCTCCGTGCCGATTTGAAACTACCGTTTTAAACCCCACACTACACATAGCCGAGACGATTGATACCAAGCAACTGAAATAACACTCTAAAATGAAACTAAATATTAAACCCGATTGTGGGAATGCTCCCAAAAAAGAACTGGTTAAGAATCTAACCATATATTTTGCTTCATACGATATCCAAAAAGTGATGAATTACTTAGAAAATGACATCAAATGGACTTTGGCAGGTGATGAGCCCATTGAAGGTAAGGAACGGTTTGGAGCTACTTTGAAAGAAATGAGTGATAATAAAGTATCTAAATTAACCATTCACAGCATTATTACACACGGGAAAGAAGCAGCCATAAATGGTGAGATGCTGATGGAAGATGGAAATACATTTGCATTCTCAGATTTCTATGAATTTAGCAGTGCCAAAGGCACAAAAGTCAAATCAATTATCTCTTATGTCGTTCTGAACAATAAAAAACCAGTTGCCAGCAATGCATAAACGACAATAAAAATCTGCTCATAAACCGATATTTCATATTTGTCTAATTTCGTCACAACTTTACTGTAACACTTTCTCCTGCATAATTCCCCTGCGGCAAATCAATAGAAATTTCGCTTACCTTCTTTTTTTCATTCCATCGGATTTGATATTGCTCTCCTTCCCTTTCCATTTTAGTCGAAATGGAAAGGTTTATTTTTCTCAATTCCCTGTTAGGGTCAGATACTGATATTTCCTTAATATTTTGCCCATCCGTTTTTAACAGAACTATACCCGGACTGTCACTAGTAAGCTTTGCATTACTGTTAAGCTGAATTTCCCCTGCCTTATAAAACACCACCTGATACATATTTAACCTTATATGTTTGACAGCTTGGAGTTCAGGAGTATTTGATAAAATGGCTATGTTTTGTTGAGAAGTACCTTGTTCCAGTTGTGGCACTGTGGTGGCAGGCGCAACGATGTAGGCGTACGTTTCACCTCCGGGTTTTGCGCCATGATCAAGCCAGAGTTTGAATACATCCAGACTAATTTCTTCCTTTGGTGAGTCGGTTTGTTTGTTGATTTTCCACCATGATCCGGTTGCTTCGTTATTTTTAATATTGACTGTGGCTGGCTCAGGAAAGATATATCCAATCCCGTCCTGAAAAACCCAGTCTGTATTTTCATAAGCTTTTTCTCCTTTAGGAATAACTGTTTTTTTATTATTAGTCGAAATAGTGACATCATCTCTCAACAGACACTGATTGAGCGTGGTAGCAACTGAAAGGTCACTCTTAGAAGAAATCCCCGCACCCAAACACACATATTCCTGATCAAAAAAGAACCAGGATTTTCTTGCACACAAAGGATCATGAGGGCTGTTGAAATCAAAACCCACAGCACCGTATTTCCCATCGGTAACTGCTCCTACGAAATCCGTTTTTCCCAATTTTTGAATTTCCTTTTCTGAAGGAAGCATTGGTTTTTGTAGTATAGTAGCACCCGGGATTTTCTGATAATCAAACACAGGAGCTATATCGTAATACTCGTCTCCAGTTATGGAAATATGATTGGTACCGTCTCCACGATGATGGTTGAGCAACCCTTCGCTGTTGTAAGGCACTTCCATATTATGCACTCTGGTTGAATACATTCTTACCGAAGTAAAAAAGTCAGGCCGTTGAAAAGTAAAATGTTCGGAATTCCAGAAAAAAGTAGCATGAGACAAAGTAGGCTTTTTCCCCTTATTTCTGATATCAGCAATTTCCTGAATTTCATCTTTACGATAATTTGTTGTAAGTAAAAGTCTTTCTGCTGTTTGAGCACTGTAAGCATGCAATGTGCCCTGGCGGCTTATACTGCGGTTTTTCGCTCCTGCATCAGGATATTTACCATAGACAGCCGTTTTACAAATACCATCCAGAAAATAATTTACCAGATGTTCCAGCTTTTCACCTGAAAATGCATACTGTGTGCCAGTTGCATAAACTGCCCATTCAACAAAAGCATCGGCATAACCCAGACCATAAGAAATAGTGTTGTTTACTGCATCTGTCCGGTGGTGAAAACTATAATCATATTGCATGCCTCTTCCATTTGCATTTCTCGAACTAAACCCACTTTGGATGGGGCGAATACCATAGCCGTATTCCATTGCCAAACTGCTGGCAAACTTTATTTCACTTTCAATAACATTGATTACTTCGTTAAATTTTTCTGCATCATTGATAAACAAGAGATTTTTAGCGTGTATGCCTGCTATTTTGATGCGATCACCTCCGGGACGAGCTCCGGGCGCATCTATTTGTGCCCTGCCAATCATTGGTTGTATTTTTTCAACCAAATCATCCGGCAATTCATTTCCTATTATCAACATTAAAGTGACCATAGCATTTGGTGTACCTATTTGGTTGTGCCACCAGTTTTCACAGATATAGTCGTTATCAACCCAATGTTGCAGTGCCAGTTCCAGGGTTCTTTTTACCTTTTTGTTGCGGTAAAATCCGGAGCTTTTCTTTTTGTATGCACGTGCCAGCTTTACCTGATTCGAAAGATGGTTTCGATGTTCAAAAGCTGTTCGCGACACATCCTGATAATTAATGCCTGGCCAGGTACCATCATTGTTTATTGATTGAATCAAAGTTTCAATTTCAACGTCATCAACCTCCGGTTTCATTAATTCTTTTACCACTTTGGATCGGATGATTTCGAGATCTGTCTTTGCTAGCGAGATATGATGAAAAATCAAGATATTCAGAAAAATGAACATACTGGCATATAATGTTTTCATAAGATTTTTATTGAAGGTTAGATTATAACTAAGTTACCTATCGGAAAGATCAATCTTCTGAGAGCCTGACTTTTAAATTCAAGGTACCATTTTCAACAGTCCATGCAGGAATTCTAATTTCCAGTCTTTTGAGCCCTTCTATCTGGCGATCCAATTCGAGAGGTGCAGGATCCAAAGACATCACAGAAACTGTATATTCAGGATGTGAAAGATTGTCCAGTTTTAAAGTTTTACCATCCTGTGTTAATACTGCACCACCTTTTACTACTTCCACATCGGCAGTAGTCATTAACTGCCATGTAATCATGGATGTTTTCTCTGAAACTTCTATTTGATCTTCGATTACCAATGAAACATTGCTGTCTTTCGTAAATTTTCTTTTGGCACTTTTCAATTGCCCTGCAAATGTTGGGGAAAGGTCGATCGTAGCTTCAGGTGATGTTCCTGATTTAAAATCTGTGATGGTAGCCATACCGTCCACCACATGCAATTGGTCGTTTACAGAAATGGTACTGTGCCCAAAATTATTTTTGGTAAGCAATGTCCACCTTTCACAATCCTGACATCTTCCCCACAAATTGAAACCTGTTTTTTCCAATTCGTGATAACTCTGGTTTCCGGGATCAACCACCCACCTTACTCCATTCAATTCAAACACAAAAGAACCTCCATCCATATTCCCGTGATTTACAGTACCCCTGCCGCCTTTACCACCGAAATAATATTGTTTGGGATCATTTTTCTCTCCTGTAAATATGACTACAGGATTAGATCCTCCACCTTTCCATGCTGTTGGAAGTGTTCCAGAGGTCTCTTTTTTAAATTGCGATAGCCATACAAGACCAGCTCCGTCCAGCCGTCTTAATTCACCTATATCTTCTGCTGGCCTGAGGAAACGGTCTTTTTCATAAAAAGCTTCCTTTCCTGTTTTAGTAGCAAACCAGGCAAGGGTCACGTCTCCATTGTCGCTCCTCTTGTCACCACAATCAGCAAAATTGTAATACCAGCCGGAAGGAGCATTCATCAGCACTTTAAACACTGCGCTCTCTTGAAACGCAGGATAATCTGCCAAACCAAAATCGGTTCCGAAAGCACTTTCAAACATAGCTACTGTAGTAACAGAAAAGCTGGTGCCGTAAGTCCAATAAGTCGAGCCCTCGGGATACACCCCATCAGGGCCGTATTCTACCAAAGCATGCGGCATACCGTCCAATGCCCGACTGATAGTTTGTGCTGCCAATTCAGGGTCTTTTTCTGCTATGGCTATGGAAGCTGCTATCATTCCCCCATGACACACCTGATTCCAGTTGTTGGTGCCATTGACCCACCCGGTGTTTCCTTCTTTGTTATAACTGGGTTTAATACCCTTTTCTATTAAGGCATTAATAGCCAGGTCTATAGTAGGTTTTGGTAAATTGCCGGCAGTCCAATCAAGCGCAAAAGCAACAGCCATAGACATTTCTGCTACATCCAGGTAGTGAGAGGGATTCCAGTCAGAAAAATTGCATACTGCCAATACTTCTCCATTGATTCTCTCTAATATTTTCGGGTCTTTTTCTATTCGATAAACCATGCCGAGCATATTAATACGGTAAAGCATTTTCCTGGATACAGACAGCAACCTCCTACCCGTTTTTATTCTTTCAAGAAATGGTTCTTTTTGTATTTCAATAGCATTGAGTTGAATCGCTTTATACATATTCTGTACTACAGGGTCAGATTTAAGTTTGCTTTTCAGGTTTTTCTCAATCTGGCTGTTTAAAACCAACCTTGGCTGAGATTTCCTGAGTTTGCTTTTCAAGAACCTGACCGTCATGGGGTTTTCCAACTTTGGAATGTCCTCATCTGCCAATACATTTTTGGGCAAAACCAGTACAATACAAAGAAAAAAGAGAAACAAGTAGCCAATTTTAGTTTTCATAGTGATATAGTTTATTGATTGAATAGCATATGTTTTATTTGTCAATTTATTTTGAGAGGTTCTTCAAAATCATTTTCCATTTCATAAGGTAGTTTCCAGATATTGCCTTCAAAATCCCCAAAATACAATTCTGATTTACTCAGTTTGTGAGAGTCTCCATCTGACCAGAAAAAGCAAAAAGGTGCTTTGTAGTTAATTGGCCTCCTGACATAGCTGTGACTCAGTTTACTGTTACTTGTAAGTATCCTGGTTTTTTTCCACTTCTTTCCTCTATTGTTAGATTGCCATATAGCCAGTTCACCACCTACACCATAATCTTGAGAACCTGGCTCAGTGGGGCCGACTACTTTCCAATTTTTACCTTCAATAAAAATACTGCCCATGTCATAGTTATGATCCGATGTAGTAATCAAATTGGTTTGCCAATTCTTACCATCCCAGTTGGTCACGCACCATTCATAAGGGGTACTTTTTGGTCCCGGCTCATGCCCCTTGCTTCTAATGTAAAGACATAATGGATTCCCGTTTCTATCAAAGCCCATGTCTTTCAGGTATATGTTGTTTCCTTTGGTTTGATAATCTATTACCCTC
Source organism: Reichenbachiella sp. MALMAid0571 (assembly GCF_040151475.1). Classification (NCBI taxonomy): domain Bacteria; kingdom Pseudomonadati; phylum Bacteroidota; class Cytophagia; order Cytophagales; family Reichenbachiellaceae; genus Reichenbachiella; species Reichenbachiella sp. MALMAid0571. Next base: position 12,052 of record NZ_JBDKWG010000084.1, read on the forward strand.
GCCTTACTGTCTCTATATATCAGTGGGGTATTCAGTATTTCGCCAGTTACAGTAGTCCATATTTTAGCAAAATCAGTAGTTTGCACATAATATAAATCGGTGCGTTTATCTACATTTCCATTAGGGTGACGATTGAAAAAAGTACCTACTTTGTTTTTCCCATCGCTTAGGCTGGTCTGGTAATGACCTGACTTTTCTCCCTGGTTGACTGGAATTGCCGCCAGTAACTTGTCCTCCGACCATTCCATTCCGTCTTTACTTGTTTCATAGTACAGTTGTCGAACTCCTGTGTATTTTGTAAATAAATGAAGAAACCCGTCCTTTGTATGCCAGGGTTGAGGGTATGTAAATTCTTCTGTCGAAATCAATTCGAATGTATTAATGTCATAAGGCCTGGTACTTTTAAATTTTAACCCGGGACGCTTATTTCCCCTGCCACTCACAAATACCCAGATATACCCATCAGGATCAATAGACAATGAAGGATTGTCATGAGGGTCATCCACTCCATTTTTATCATACACTAAAGTTGGCTTAGATACCAAACCCGTTACATGATTGAATTCACCAATCATACATTGCAGGTGCCTTTGATCGACATCAATGGTGCCGCCGTAAACGAAAAATGTTTTATTGACTTTTTCTGCATAGATCGCCAATGGAGTATGTTTGGCAGTATAAGTGGAAAGGGCTCCACTGTATTTATCACCGTATTCATATTTTTGATTCAGTTCGAACCAAATGCCTTTATACCCATCTGACTTTATATTTCCGGCTTTTTCTTGTGCTTTAGATGAAAATCCTGAAACCAGGAGAAATAAACAAAACAGATTTGTAATTATATGGATTGAATTATTCATTCTTTTCATCTAAATAATAATTACTTCTTTGCGATAGTATCCGGACACCTCACTTAAAAATCATGCGAGATGAAATATAAAAGATACAACAAATCAGTGGAAGTATATACTTCACAAAAAATCTTTAATCATCGGGGAGAAGAGCATTGTTTGGTACTCTTCAGAAGGGTTAATATTTAACTCAGAAATTATAATTATTAATTCTAAGTTATTTCAATTCACAAGATAAATCAATTGTTAATGCACATATATATTTATATAAACAAAAAAAGAGGCTGTCTCAAAAGTTAAACAGTTGCCGGACTCCTGACTGCCGTTAGGCAAGTTGTTCCGGCATCCCTTTGGAAACGCAGCAATAGCTGTTTCCAGGACAGATCCCGGAATACCTGTCTGACTGTCGTCAGACAGGTATTCCGGGAATTATTTAACTTTTGAGACAGCTTCTTTTTAAACTATTTACCTGTTATTCAATCCATCCAGGATTTTGTCCCAGATTAGGGTTTTGGGATATAGCATCTATCGGTATTGGCCACAAATAATGCTTGCTTTCATCAAATACAGGTGTTTCATAAGAAGTACCTTTGTAAACGTCAAGATAATCTACTCCATCTATTGTTGACGTTAGCACACTGGCATCTCCATCGGGATCAAACCGTGCTTTTGCAGCAGCATCCCAACGCATACCGTAATCCCTGACCTCCAATTTCTTGCCTTGTTTCCAACGTCTCAGGTCATTGTAACGAAAACCTTCCATAAACAATTCCACCCTTCTTTCACGACGTATTTCAGCAAGTACAGCAGAAATACCATCACTGGCATATTTAGGATCCATGGGAGGATTGGCATCCAGATGAGGCATACCTACCCGGTCACGAAGCAGGTTGATACTGATATCCAAATCCGCTTGTGAGATGATTCCTCCACCTAATTCAGCTTTGGCTTCAGCATAGTTTAGCAAAGCTTCAGCAAATCGCAGTACAATCGCAGGAGTAGTAGAAGAATTATAAGATGCATAAGAAGCAACTACTTCGAAGTTCTTAATGATATGATAACCTGTGTAACTGGACTGCCCACCTGGCATTCCCTGAATACGTGGATAGGCATAGGCATCAAAGGGGTGATTCCCATACTGATATACCTGCTGATCCTCAGGATGAAGTACGGTTTGTCTTAGTCTTGGATCACGATTTTCAAACACATTTTCATATACCGCATCTCCAAGGTATAAGCCTGACAAGGTGATAGGCTGACCATCAGTACACAAATAATCCTCTACCATACTTTTGGTAGCACCACCATTATACCCTTTATGATAATTGAGTGCATGATTGGTAAAAATACCAGCTTCATACCTTCTCCAATAGAGTACTTCAGGGTTTCCTGACAAATCGGTCAAACGGTGCAGTTCATTATATGCAGTGGCAGGATTACCACTCTGATAAAGTGAATAAGGACCATCATCCATCAACTCCTTAGAAGCATTTGCAGAAGCAGTCAACCATGCATCGGCACCAGTCAATCCGTGATACTTTCTCCAGGTACCTTCAAACAAAGCCACTCTTGACAATACCAACAATGCTCCCCAACGGTTGATTCTACCAGGGGCGTTTCCATCACCCCAATCACTCGGAATGTTTGCCACAGCGAAATTCAGATCTTCCAACACCTTGCCCATAACTAAGTCACGATCATCCCGCTCTCCATTCAATATTTCGTCATCATCCACATTCAACTCATGATCTACCCATTGGACATTACCAAATTTGGATACTTTGTCGGCATAAAACCAGCCCCTCAACAAACGTGCTTCCCCAATGTATTTGTTTCTTACCTCATCTAAAACATCAGCCTTTCCATAATTGTCCAAACCAACATTGACGGCTCTGAGAAAATTCCATCCCTTGTATCCGAAAAGTTCCGGACTGTTTGGAATAGAGTGTTTTCCGGCACGCTTTTTGGCATAAAAATCTTGCCTGGAATGACGTGGAGCAGTATTATCAGACCAACCATCTTGAAAAATGAATCCCCTGCTTTGGCTATCAAACCCTTCATCGTGCCCGACCAACATAGGCACATTGTCTTCATTTCGTGCAAGATGGTAAATACTATTGTTGTACACCACTAAATCATTTTCTGTATTCCAAAAGGATTCTGTACTGATTTTATCTAATGGAGATTCTTCCAAAAACTCATCGTTGCAACTGAAGGACAGTAGTGCTGCAATGACTACCATAAATATTTTTACTATATAATTTTTCATTTTGTTTTCCTTTAAAAGTTACTAAAATGATACTTTCAAGCCCAACGAATAGATACGTTGTTTGTAATATTCCTGAGTTAAAGTAGGCCTTACTTCCGGATCAAGTGGCTTACGCATATTTGTGAATTCGAACAAATTCATTCCAGACACATATACTGATGCACTAGACATACCTATCTTGCTTGTAACGGTCTCAGGAATGTTGTAATTCAACGTTAAATTTTTCAAACGAATGTAAGAACCATCCTGAACATAGCGGCTTTGAGGTTGCACATTTTGTTTGGTATTTGTTGAAATATGCGGTGCAGGAAAGTAAGCATCCCTATTGGTTTCACTCCAGGTATCCGTGATGTAGTAATTTTCTACATGACCTGCATTGAATGGGTAAAATGCCACCCAATTGTCATTTGGTGGCCAGTATTGGTACTGCATCACTCCCTGAAAAAACATAGTCAATGAAAACCCTTTATAACCAACATTGCCAGTAATTCCAAAATTACCTCTTGGACGTTCGTAAGCTATGATCTGCTGATCTCCCGGATCATCCAAAGTATTGCTTCCTTTAGAAATAATACCATCTCCATTCAAATCTGCATACTTTATATCACCAGGTCTCCAATTGGCACCATCTGGTATTTGAGACTGATCAGGGGCATTGTCAATTTCATCCTGGGTCTGGAAGATGCCTTCGGTAACATATCCCCATCTCTCACCAATGATTTGCCCAACATAACGCTCGTCGAGAGAACCTGTAGGGTTGTCGTATTTCGTGATTTCAGCTTTGGAATCTGCCAATGCCAATGTTATTCCGTAATTCCAGTTGGAATTGATTCTGGTTCTCCAAGTGGCTGAAATCTCCCAACCACTGGTTTTTAAATCTGCAGCATTGGCACGAGGTGCATCTGTACCCAGAATATCGGGTAAGTCAACATTTGTTAACATATCCTTGGTTTCTCTGGTGTATAAGTCAAAAGTAAAGTCTAATCGATTGTTCAACATCGTGAAGTCAAGACCCAGATTTTTACTGGTTACAGACTCCCAGGTAAGTGTGGGACTAACAAGCCCTGCAGCAGACACATAAGGGGATCTTGCTCCAGATGAAAACATATAAGGTGACGAATTTGATCCTAAGGTTGCTATTGCCGGATAGTAATCCGGAACACTCTCACCATCTACAGTTTTGAATAATAATTGATTACCCAAAGTACCATAAGACAATCTTAGCTTCAGGTTATCCAACCAACTGGAAGTTTCACTCATGAATGATTCATTGGAAATTCTCCATGCAGCAGAAAAAGATGGAAAAAATCCAAATCTATCGTTGGTAGGAAACCTGGAAGTACCATCATAACGACCATTAAGTTCAACAAGATATCTATCTTTGTAGCTATAGTTGAATCTATAGACTACTCCTCGTATTGACACAGCTTCTTTACCTCCATTTGTTATTTGACTACCAGTGGTAGCGTTCAAATCTGTAATATTTGGCGTAATCAAACTAAACGCCTGAGCACTAATGTATTTGTACCTACCCCATTCCTGATTAAATCCTATCATGGCTTTGATGTAGTGTCCATCATTGTTGTCAATGGTATAGTCTGCATAAGTATTTACTACATAATATTGATCATTATCAGAGCGGTTTAAAATGTAATCTGTTGCACTGAATCCATTACCTATTATTAAATTGGCCAAATCAAAATTATCAATTACATCAACTTTGCTCCTTACATCTTGTGCATCCCTGTGCGTGTAGTTAACTGAAAATTCTCCTCTGATGTTCAATCCCTTAATTGGGCTGATAGATGCTCCCTGAGTCAAAATAATGTCATTTCTATCCCAGGTATCGCGACCACCTTGTTCGAGATAAGGAAGGAAGTTTACACTTGCAAAATGCATACCCTGATACTGAGCATAATCATCATGATCCCCGGGGGTCAAGTAATAATCCAGATCTGGGAATGAAATGGGGTTAAGAGGGTTTACTCTGGCGAAAGTATTGATATTGACATCCCAGTTATAAAAATGAGGTTTGTTACTTTTCTCTGTGGTAACAAGTGCTCTTGAGTCCAGTTTTAACCAATCATTGATTTTAACATCTCCTTTGATCAAAGCATTGTATCGTTTGAAACTCTCATTTTTATCTTTGTTTTTCAGGTAACCATCCTTGTTGAGATAACCTATTGAAACATAATAAGAAGATTTGTCTGTAGCACCTGAAATGGTCATGTCATAACGCTGTTGTGGAGAATAATCTGCCAAAACCTTGTTCTGATAGTCATTGAATCCATAAAACCTGAGATTTCCATTATATACTCCCCAGGCATTCTCTTCTGTGGGATTCTCACTGTACCTTTTAGTGCCATCAATCATATCCTGATCAAACCCATCACTTCCATTCGTGCGTTGATTAGCCAACATTCTCGCTTGTACATATTTATATGGATCGGTTACCGGGTCAACAAACATGATAGGCTTTGCTGCTGCATAATCTGCCCCAAAAGTCACCTTCATTTTACCGTCTTTTCCTTTCTTGGTTTCGACCAATACCACACCAAAAGCAGCTCTGGCACCATATACGGCTGCTGCCGCAGCATCTTTCAAAACACTAATGCTGGCTATATCATTAGGATTCAATTTGTTAAGATCCATAGGCACCCCATCTACAAGAACCAAAGGAGCCCCACCATTGATGGATTCATATCCTCTAATATTGAACTCAATAGCTGCAGCCGGATCACCATTTCTGATATCAACATTTAGGTTTGGAATAACACCCTGCAATCCCTGTCCAACACTTACAATTGGTCTATTGTTAAGAACATCCCCATTAACAGCAGCTACTGAACCTGTAAGGTTGGTTTTTTTCTGAGTACCATAACCTACTACTACGATTTCTTCTAACTGCTGAGCATCAAGTTCCATAGTCACATCAACAATGCTCTGATTGCCAACTATGACTTCCTGAGTGATATACCCAACAAAGGAGATCGCCAAAGTAGAGCCTTCTGGTACTCTTAATTTATAATTACCTTCTATGTCGGTAGTAGTTCCGGAAGTCGTTTCTTTAACCACAATACTCACCCCAGGTAAGCCTTCTCCATTTTCATCCATAACTTTCCCGGAAATATTCACATCAGCGACTATCTCTACACGATTTAAGTTACCTTTTAGATCATTTTTTAAAATAGGAGAAGCTGAAATACTTTTGTTTACCTGTTTAAACTTCAACCCAAATTCTTTGGACAATTCAAGTAATACCAGATTTACAGGCCTTTTGCCAGCAGTCAACTTGAAGTCTTTCTTCTTTATCAGGTTTTTTTTAGAATATGCAAATTCGAACTCTGTCTGATTTTCAATTGATTTGAATACTTCTTCAACATTATCATAAGAATCGAATACATCGATATAAACTTCTTTAACACTCTTATTTTGGGCTGCTCCATTGCCTGCAAGTATAAATGTCAAAAAACACGTCTGTATTAATATGCCATATAAAGTGTATTTTGATAGCAATTTTATTAGTTGTAAATAGTTTAATTCCATAATTTTGTACAATTACGTTTAACAAAAAATTTTATACCCCATTGCTCTTTTCCTCACTGTTTGCCGACAACTGGAAATGGTTTGGGGATTTAAGGTTTTGATTCGGCAGTATCATTTTATCATACTGCCGTTTTTTTTAACTTGTATCTGTCATGTTTTTTTGTTTAATGTCCTTCAATATATACTGCATTTCTCTTGATTTTATAGGTGAAATTTAATGAGTGTGCTATGCTATTCAACACATTGGGTAGTGTCTCATTTTTATACATCCCATTAAAGGAATTGGATATTTTACCTGAGTTTTTCAACTCGATACTAACACCATACCACTGCTCCAAACGACTCACTACTTCATCAATACTGCTGTTTTCAAAAGCTATAATGCCGTCTTTCCACCCCAAATCCATGATTGCATCTATTTTCGTTTGGTATAGGCATTTATCAGAATAAACCGCTTTCATTCCAGGCTCTAAGAATAAAGACATGCATTTTGAATCACTCTCGCTAAGCTTAGTATTTTCAACTTTCACTTTACCTGACACCAGAGCAACCTGAACCTGATCAGGGTTTATGGCATTCACTGCGAATTTGGTTCCCAGCACAGTAGTACTGATGCCTCCGGATTTTACAATAAATGGTCTTTCTTTTTCATGTGCAACTATGAAATACCCCTCTCCAAATAATTCCACTTCCCTGCTGTCGCTACAGAAGACTTCCGGATAAATCAATTTACTCCCTCCATTCAGTTTGATTTTCGTGCCATCAGACAACTGCACTGTGAGTTTCGTGCCCTTTTCTGCATGTTTTACTACGTACCTCGAGGAATTTTCTTGGAAAGAATTAAAGCTTCTATCTGTTGAATAATATTGAAAAACTATCAATGAAGAAATCAAAAAAGTAAGTACAGCCGCTACTTTTAGCCCATTTCTAAACAGAGAATTAAAGTAACCTTCAGTAATATTATTTTGAACTTCACTCCATGAAGAATCTATTTGTTCGTCACTCACCTTGTATTTTTGAAAAGATATAGATCTGATTATATCTCTACTTTCTTTCAATTCATCTACCTGATGGGGATTCATTTTCATCCAATTCTCCCAGTACTTGTTGGCCTCATCATCGCCTTCAGAGGCCACCCACCTTTGAAACCATTTATTTTTCAAATACTCTTCCTGATTTTTCATCAATTTGCACAATTAGTAAGAAGCACTTGTTCGCCTCTACACTACTATGAGTACAGGCCTTTGATGATTGCCCATGATTTTTTTATTTTTTTTCGAAAAATGTAAATTCAAAGCCAGAAAATGGTCTTGAATATCAGGTGTTAAGTGAATAAAGAAAACTTGAATTAAAAATTGGTTGCGTCTGGAAATTTGCGGCTGTTATTTCCTTGATTCAGAAAAGATGTATCTGGCCGATTTGTTAAGTTCAGAGAATACAGAATGAAAATAGCAATCAGAAGATCCCTTAAGTCATTGATTGATTTGTGTACCTGATTGTACGCCGTTTTAACTTTAATTCCCAATATTTCCGCCGCTTCGGAGTAATTTAAATCATTATAAAAAATAAGGAAAATAATTTCCTTTTGTCGGGGAGTAAGGTTTTCAACTCCTTTCTTTAATCTTTTTTCCAGTTCCAATTTATTTTCTGATTCAACCTGAGTCAAAGATGGATTGTATTTGACTTCAAATTCTTCCTGATGGTATTTTTCAGCCTGAAGTTGTTCTTTGATAGACTTTGAACGGTATTTTGTTATTTTGTTTCTAACAGATGTAAACAAATAAGGCCTGATAGATTTTATTTTAAGACGTTTACGGGAATTCCATATTTCAATAAATACATCCTGAATACAATCATTAGTAGCGGCCTGATCAATTTGAAATTGTCGGGCATAGTTGTAAAGCTCAGGATAATACTGTTTATACATTCTCTCGAAAGCAGCTTTATTCCCTGACAAAAATCTCACTAAATCAATATCAACTTCTTCTCTCACTACCTAGGTATTAAAAAAAAGACATTTTTAACTTGCAAATAAACCCAATTGTAATAAATATTTAAGACTTATCTTATTTCAGGGCAAACGCATTTAAAAATCAAACCTCCTTACCGCACCAGTTGCGGTATCTCTTAAAGCCACGGATTACCCTAAGAGACCCCTGAATCCCCGCCTGGCGAGGCAGGAGTCTGGGGCAGTAAGAATTTTTAAATGCGTTTGCCTTGTATCTTATTCATACTAATTTGATTCTTAATTTCGCCAAATCCATACAACCTCATTGACTCACCAAATTTACAACTTACTCTATTTTAAATTTAATCCTATTTAAACCAATAGTTTTTAATTATTACCTTAATTTTGGTGCGCCTAAAAGCCAAATACAAATGATGAACGATTATAACACGGTAAAAGAAAGATTGATACTGAAGGAGTACGGAAGAAACATCCAAATGCTTGTTCAACACCTGCAAAAAATAGAAGATAAAGAAGAAAGGGATAAGAAAGCAGAAACCCTTACCATCTTAATGAAACAAATCAACCCGGATATAAAAGACACTCCTGAGGTAGAACAAAAACTTTGGGATGATATTCACATTATTTCTGATTTTGAATTAGATGTAGAAGGACCATTTCCCAAACCTGCAAGAGATGTATTGTACAAAAAACCTCAAAGAGTAGCCTACAACACTAATCAAATTACCTTCAAACACTTTGGTAAAAATATAGAATTGCTGGTAGAAAAAGCAACTACGATTGAAGACCCTGAAGAGCAGGAAGCCGCTATTATCCACATCGGCAAATTGATGAAAACTTTCTTTTATTCTTACAACAAAGACATTATCGACAATTCCGTAGTTTATAAGAACATAAGAAAACTATCAAATAACAAGCTTGACATTGACATGAATAAAGTCAATGAATTCAATCTCTTTGAACCTCAAAAAAGAGATCTTCGACGTGACAATGAGAGCAAACCTCGTGACACTGAAAACCGGTATAAAAACAAAAATAAAAGGCCTTTTAAACGCAGAAAGAATTAATGGCTTCATTCCGAGTGACAGGTGGAAATCAGTTAAAAGGAGATATTACACCACAAGGAGCAAAAAATGAAGCGCTCCAAATCCTATCAGCAGTTCTACTTACATCAGATCCTGTTAAAATCTCAAAAGTCCCGAACATAAGGGACGTAAATAAGCTTATTGACCTGCTGGCATACATGGGTGTGAAAGTAGAAAAAACAGGAGAGGAATCTTATACCTTTCAGGCTGACGATGTAGATGTTGCCATTTTGGAAACCGAAGAGTACAAAAAAATGGCGTCTTCCTTACGAGGATCCATCATGATTATGGGGCCTATGCTGACCCGCTTTAAAAAAGGGAAAATACCACAACCCGGTGGAGACAAAATAGGAAGAAGAAGACTCGATACTCATTTCTCTGGTTTTCAAAAACTCGGTGCTGAATTCAAATACGACAAAAAAACAGGGTACTATAATATCGACGCATCACATTTAAAAGGATGCTACATGCTACTGGATGAGGCTTCTGTAACGGGTACAGCCAACATAGTAATGGCTGCATCTATGGCGGAAGGCACAACCACCATTTACAATGCTGCCTGCGAACCCTACCTCCAGCAATTGTGTACCATGTTGAACAACATGGGTGCGAAAATAACTGGAATAGGCTCTAATCTGCTAACAATTGAAGGAGTAGAAAAACTACATGGCACTGAGCATAGAATGCTGCCTGACATGATTGAAATAGGCAGTTTCATTGGTCTGGCAGCTATGACTGGTTCTGAGGTAACTATCAAAGATGTGAGTCTTAAACATTTAGGCATCATACCTGAAATATTTCAAAGACTTGGAATAAAAATGGAATTCAGAAATGATGACATTTACATTCCTGAGCAGGATCATTACGAAATAGAAACTTTTATTGACGGATCGATCATGACTATAGCAGATGCTATCTGGCCGGGGTTTACTCCTGACTTAATCAGCATCGCATTGGTGGTAGCTACACAAGCCAAGGGCACTGTACTTATTCATCAAAAAATGTTTGAAAGCAGGCTGTTCTTTGTAGATAAATTGATCGACATGGGTGCCCAGATCATACTTTGTGACCCGCACCGAGCTACAGTAATAGGACTAAATAAATCTGTTCCTTTGCGAGGTATTCAAATGACTTCTCCCGATATTCGTGCAGGTGTATCTTTGTTGATAGCCGCATTGTCTGCTGAAGGCACAAGTGTGATTCACAATGTGGAACAAATAGACAGAGGATATCAAAACATTGACCAACGTCTCAACGCTATTGGAGCTATGATTGAAAGGGTGTAATATTTAGCTCAAATCCTAAGTTTATGAGACCCGTAGTACTTGCATCTTTCTGCATGTTGCTTAATTTTCAAGCATTTACACAAGACCAGTTTACAGAGCTTGAATTGATCTCTCTGTCACAATTGCAAAAAGAAAACAGTCTCAGATTTGACCTCAGCGGCATTGTTGTCATGAATGGAAAATACTATATCAATGCAGACAAAGAGCAAGACAACTTTATATATGAAATTGGCTTCTACAGCAATAAATGGCATATAAAAAGTAAAATCCCCCTTAACATTGAAGAGCTACTGGATTTAGAAGCCATTGACTACTGTAATGGGAAATTTTATCTGGCAAATGAGAAAAATGGCAATATCTACTCCAAACCGATATCGGGTAAAGCCATAACATTACCAATAGATTTCAACGGAGAAAAACCCTGGGAATGGAAAAATGCAGGTTGGGAGGGTCTGGCAAATGACTGTGCCAACAATATTTTGTACCTTGTAAAAGAACGACAGCCAAGGAAAATATTTAAAGTAAACCTATCTTCCAACAAAGTTGTAGATACTTTCAATATCCCCGAAACCGAAAGTAATGATTTTGCAGATGCAAAATTCGAAAATGGTTTTTTGTACCTGTTGGAGCGAAATGGCAATTTCGTAACTAAAGTAAACCCTGACACACACGAAGTAATCCAAAAAGTGAGCTATAAGCAAATCTGTAGCAACAAAGAAGGCAAGCTGTTTGCCCCTTCTACTTTTGGAATGGCAGAATCACTACTGCTGACAGCAGAAGAAATATGGATAGGGCTAGACAACAATGGTTTAGAAGTTTCAGGTTATGCCTCAAAAAAATATGGAATAAAAGGCAATGGCCCTGTAATAATCAAATTCAAACGGCCTGAAGGGTTTTAACTTTACTTCTCTTTCTTTTCAAAATTCAGAGAAACGGAATTGATGCAATACCTCAGCCCGGTTGGTGCCGGACCGTCGTTAAACACATGCCCAAGATGCGCATCACAACGACTGCATACCACCTCTACACGCTTCATTCCAAACGAATTGTCTTCTACATCACTGACATTTACATTATTAACAGGTTGATAAAAACTGGGCCACCCTGACTTAGAATCGAATTTGGTTTTTGATTCAAATAAAGGCAATTTACAAGCAGCACAGGTATAAGTTCCTTTTTCATAAAACTTGTCATACTTCCCTGAAAAGGCTCTCTCAGTTCCCTTTTGTCGCATGACATAAAACCCTTCATCACTCAATACCTCACGCCATTCTGCATCCGTTTTCTTTATTTTTTCCGAAACAGGAAATTTCGATTTGCTTTTCTTATCCTGCGCATGGCAAGATGTAACCGACAGAACCAGCAACAATAATAAACCTTGTATTTTCATATCTCCGTTGTTTTATTCAATAGCTTAAATTACGATAAATTTCATTGACAAGTCTATTATATTGAACAGGATTTCAAATTTACTTCGGGTAGCTGACATATTTTATAAAATTATCAGCCATCTCTTATTTTCAGATCCCGTAGCTACTGATTAACATTGTATTATGAAGGATTTTTTAGATGAAATAAGGAACTGTATTGATGCTGAGAGTTTTGTTAAATTAACTCTCAGCAAACCTTCAGACAAACAAAGTGAGCTAACCAATGTGTATGTTCGTCCGATTAAACTAAAAAACGAACCCCGCCTTTCTTTTACCTATAAATACAAAACCAATGACCAGGTCAAAAACTTTGATCTGGCGGAATCTGTAGAGCAAATCAAAACTTTGATAGAAGAGGCTTTCAAAAATGCTACACTCTTTACCACGCAAAACAACTGGAGCTTACAGACTAGTAAGAAAGGAAAAATATCCGTAAAAAAATCCCCCCCATCTCTTACAGAACCAGATGACATTTCGCACGATCGGTCAAAAACAAAAAGAGCAGATAGCAGTAAGCCTTATCTACACTTTTTAGGAATAACTGATAAAAAGGGAAATATCATTCCCAAAATGGCTGATAAATACAGACAAATCAATAAATATCTGGAAATCATAGAAGGGCTAATTTCTTCTGCCGACATGCCGGAAAACATCAGTGTGGTGGACATGGGGTCAGGAAAGGGATACCTAACCTTTGCACTGTATGATTACCTACAAAACACACTGAAATTAAAAGCACAAGTTACAGGAATAGAGCTCAGAAAAGAGTTGGTCGGCTACTGCAACCTTATCGCTCAGCAATGTGAATTTACAAATCTCAAATTTGAATGCAAACCGATTCAGGAATTTGAGCAAGATAAGATTGATATTTTGATTGCGCTCCACGCCTGTGATACCGCTACTGATGATGCCATTGCCAAAGGCATTTTATCCAAAGCACAATTAATCATCTGCGCACCTTGTTGTCACAAACAAATTCGCCAACAGGTAAAAGGCAAAGAACAGGAAAGTCCATTACTAAAATATGGCATTTTCAAAGAAAGACAATTCGAAATGGTAACCGATACCATTCGGGCACTAATTATGGAAGAGCATCAGTACCAATCAAAAATATTTGAATTTGTATCCAACGAACATACCCGTAAAAACATCATGCTTGTTGGTGTGAAATCTCAAACTAAAAAAGCCAATATAAGCAGAGACAAAATCGACAGTATCAAAAAAGAGTTTCAGATAGACGAACACTATCTTGAAAGGTTAGTTGATAAACACATAAGCTAAATACCTCTTCCTGTTAGAAATGTAGAATTGGCAACCTTTACTACCGAATTGGAATTTTAACTTAACCAAAGTAAAGGAAGCTTGATTTATGCAATCAGAAAAGTTCTTTTTAAAGACAACCATTTCGAACCGTTGGCTCTTCGCCGTACTCCTTTTATTTTTATCTGATTTCCAAGGTTTCTGCCAACAAGACTCTATTCCCTTCAGGATCGTTGACAGTAGCTCTAATGAAAGCATTCAAAATGCTCATGTTTCGAATGCTGATAAGAAAATAATTGCGATTTCAAACAATGATGGATTATTTGAAATCAATGATTCATTAATAAGTACAGACAGTCTAGTTGTGAGCTGCATCGGATACCGAAACACTTTTCTGATTTTCTCCAATCTCCTGAAAGAACAAATCATCAAATTAGAAAGAGATACTATAATATTGGATGAGTTAGTAATCCAGCCAATGAGTGCCAAGGAAGTGGTTCTGAAAAGTATAAAGTCTATGGAAAAAAATTATCTCAGCAAAAACCTCACTACCCGTGGCACTTTTAATTTGCAAATTCGAAAAGACACTATCTTACTTAGATCTTCCAAATCAAAGATTGAAGTTAAATCGAATCCTGGCATCTACAGTCCTAAAATTTCTTCGCTATCCTATTTGACACAATTGGGCTCATCAGAAATAATAAATAATGAAAGAGAGTTAATTGAAGAGACATTCTTTTTTGATCACATCATTCAAGGTCGAGGTTTTTTGAATAAAGAAAACATAGACTCATGGAGATTCACAGTGGAAGGTTATACCTCGTATGAAGAGAAGGAGGTAATTATTATTAATGCAAATTTTATTTCTAACGGAAGTGTATTACATTTTGGAAATATGTTTATCAATTTGTCAGATTTTGGGATATTAAAAATAGAATATAAGTACAAGTGGAAAAAACTAAAACTTAAGCCGACCGATATAGATTCTCTCAGATCCAACCAATCCAGTTGGTCTGGATTCGCATACTATACAAAAACAACTGGTAGTAATAAATATGACCTGCTTAACTTGGGGTATATAATCGAAAAAGAAATTTATTATAGGAACACCTCAACATTATACATATTCAAAAAACTAAATGATTATCAAATCCAAACCGATTTTAATGCAGACTAAAACTCATCATGAATAAATTAACACTTCTCAACCTTGCACTGTGTTTTATTTTAACTTCGTGTCACCCTCCTACGGAAAAACAGAGAATCAGAACGCTTGTAGTCTTCTTTGATGGCCTACGCCCCGATTACATCACTCCGGAAACAATGCCCAATCTTTATGCATTTTCGAAAACTGGAAGCTACGGCAAGCAACACCATAGCGTTTTTCCAACAGTAACCAGAGTAAACGGATCTTCCTTCTCATCGGGAAGCTACCCAGCGACCAACGGCATCATGGGAAATTCTGTTTATTTTCCGAGCGTTGATCAGAAAAATGGACTAAGCACCGGAGATTACAAAAACCTATTTAAAATCAGCGAAGCAACAAATGGCCATTTGTTTACAGCGATTTCTTTAGGAGAAATATTGCAACAACAGGGAGAACGAATGATGGTATTCAGTTCAGGCTCTACCGGCCAGGCAATGATGCAAAATCATACTGTCAGCGATGGAGCCATTATCAATCCAGATTTAATTTTACCCGAAGATTTTAAAGAAACGGTTTTAAAAGAAATAGGAGCAATACCTGAAGAAGATCACCCCAATACAGCCCGACACAAATGGATTACGGATGCATTGATACAATATGGGTTTGCTGAGGATGGCCCGTTGGTTAGTTCCATTTGGTTTTCTGATCCTGATGGTACGGCGCACAGTGATGGAATTGGTGCTCCTTCTTCGATGAAATCCATACAAATTGTAGATGCTGAATTTGGAAGGATTTTGAGTTTTTTAAAGGAGAAAAATCTATTGCCATTTTATAATGTCATCATTTCTGCCGATCACGGATTTGTGACCGATATAGGCAAGGTAGGACTTACAGATTTTTTGATTGAGAAAGGGCTCAAAAAGAGTAAAGAAAGCGACGATGTGATTATTGTAGGTGGTGCGCTCTATATAAAAGATCATGACCCAATGGTAGTGCAAAATATAGTCTCAACACTTCAAGCTGAAGATTGGGTTGGACCTATATTCACAGCAGGAAAAAACAAAGGAGACATGAAGGGTAGCATTTCAGGTACACTTTCGTTTGAATCCATCCATTGGAACCATACCGAGCGATCAGCAGATATTTTATTGACAGAAAACTGGAACGACAACAAAAACGAACACGGATATGCTGGTACTAGTTTCGCCAGAGGTATAGCTGGCCATGGTGGAATAAGTCCTTACGAAGTACACATTCCTTTGATAGCAGCCGGACCAAGCTTTAAAAGCAAGACAGAAAGCGAATTGCCTACTTCCAACGTTGACATCACTCCTACTATTCTTGCCATCCACAACATTCCTATTCCAGCATCAATGGATGGCCGTGTGATAAACGAGTTACTGAAAGGAACTAAAAATCAAACAGAATCAAAAAAAGAAACCCTCACCACTTCAGCAGAGTACTCAGGAGGTACTTATACCATTACTCTACAAAGATCAATCTTAGGATCATATCAATATGTAGATTATGCGAAGGTGGTGAGGGTTGGGAAGTGAAATTTTTCTTACAGATGAAGAAAATAACAATTTAAACAAATGGACTGATAAATATCCCTGAAGCTAGCTGCCGAGGTATTCAACGTAATTTTGTTTTGATGTAAAACCTGCCGCTTTTCAAACTTTTTAGCAGTTTACTCCGATGTAAGGATCTAGAAATTCTTTAATTGTCGCAAAGTGACTTTTTTTTCATTTTAAATTATAAAGCCGTCAGTACAACATCTTCCCCCTCTTTTATTTCTATATTCAAAGTCTTCCCTTTCAATATTTCTTCCTTGCCATTGCCTCTGAGTATCCTGACATCAACATCAGGCCAAGGGTTTTCCAGTAAACAAACCTTTCCTTTCTCACTGAAAACCTTGACATATTGGATGATACCGTTTTTTAATTCACTCGACACAAGGAATGCCCCTTTTGTCCTAATCTTAACAAATGTGGCATCATTTTTTTTTGGCCATACAGGAAATACACGAATTATTTCACCATACCCCATGCACAACATTTCGTTGATCGTATTGGGAACAGTGCTAAAATTTTCAATCCCGTGAGGGTTGTCCAATTGAAAGCCATTTGGATAGGTATGGTCAATGTATTTATGAAGTTTTGCCAATATGGTATCCGCATTGTAACCCACTCGAACGGCTGCTGGAAAAAAACTATTGGATCCGTTGGGGTCGATCCAACGTTGCATCACATCTATGGTATTTTTTGCTATCCTTAATAATTCAGTATCACTGTACAATCCTATCTGACCGGACGGATAAATATGTTGAATACCAAGGGTATTGTTGTCCCACCAATCCGTGCCCTTTTCAGTATACCTGAATACAGTTTTTCCGTTTTTATTCTGGATCGGGTACTTTGATAGATTGTCAAAAATGTGTTGCCATTTTTCGATCTTGTCCATATCAACTTTTAATTCTTTACTTAAATCAATGGCCAATTCCATCACCTTTCTGACAAGCCCTAAAGACAATATAGGGTTCATTGTGCCCACAGTTCCTTCATGTATCGCATCGTTATAGATTACATAGCGGTTATCTTCCAACTTGAGGTAATGTTCCCAAAAACTTGCCACCCCTTTTACGAAGGGGTAGATTCTTTGTCCATATTCCAGATCATAGGTATAATAAAACTGACTTGCCATATTTATGAGGCAATATGCGGAATTACTTTTTTGCCCAAAAAATAAGCCCTCATCTTCAACTGAACCCTCGTCGATATAATTGTATCGATGTTTTACCATCAAATCATTTTTGCGGGTACTTTCCATTCCTAGAGGTCCAATTCCCACAGGTAACATGATGCCATCCGGTATTCCAGTGATTTTTTTAGAATAGTATTTGCCACGCTCCATCATGGCAAGAACAGGGGCATTAAAAGGGTTCGCCTGCTCAATATGGTTAGATGAATACAATCCATAGTATGGAGCAATGTGGTTATAATTCAAGTGATAGTCACCATTCCAATAAGGACGTTCTTTGGTTATACAAGTTCCAAAAATGGAAGGCGGAAAATCCGGATCTCGACTAAAACAAGCCATGCTGTAGTTTGACAGATAATATTGTTTTTCAATTACATCATCATTGATATCAATATATGATTTTGACCAGTAATCTTTCCACCACATTTCATGTTCCTTTTCTATGTCAACGATGTTAGATTCATTGATCCCTGAAACGTTTTCCAAAACTTCCTTAACGCAATCTTTACTTTTAAAATTGCTTGAAAATGTAATGGCAATACTAACTTTTTGACTAGGCTCAATACTGAATGTATTTGAAGATGTGCCAAGAATATTAAAGGCACAACTAGCTTTCGAGGCGATATCAACATCCTTTTTAAATCCTCTGGAAATCCAATATACCCCCTTACTGTTATTTTTTTGTTCTCTTTCATCTTCAAACACCACATCAAAAGGAGGATTATCCGTCATTTCGTCGATACCTGGCAGAACCAAGCTGACTGTACCACTGATTTTTTTATTTCCTTCACTACTTATTTCGACAATCATGATATCCTGAACAGCAGAGATGTAAGTGGTAAAATTGACGCTAAAACCGGTTTTGGAAAAACTGGAATAGGTTTTAGCTTCATACAAATCTTGTTCAACTCGATACTCGGCACCTTTCAGTTCAGGTATGTCAATTTCCAATTTTCCAAGTACAGCTGGGAAACACTGGTTATATGAGGATTTTAATCTCCAAAAATCATTTCTGGCTATATAATAAACTTGCTTTTCAGGTTTTCCAGATATTGCAATTCCTGTAAATCCATTTCCTAACATAGGAGCATCCACCGAATGTGGTACAGGTATCTTTTTTGGTGGGTCTGAAAACAGTATCTTATGTTTGCCAATAATTTCTTCATTCTTTAGCTCATTCAGGAAAACTGAATCACGTTGTTCCGTTATTGAATTATCACCAACTTCATAAGCTAATAAGGTATATGGCGCAATACAAACTAGTAACCAAGCTAAAATTAGATATTTCATTTTTATTTCTTTCATTTATACTTTTTAAGACGGATATCATATCCCCTTTTCAGTGATTATAGAAACTCATAATAACCGATATTCGAATTTTGAAAACAAAGAAACTGTCCTATCGAAATGAAATGGAGATCTTTTTCTAATATTGTATACCAAATCATAAAACACATTAGATGTCTTGGTCAGGAAGATTTCTCCAAAGTAGAAAAGACAGTTTCTTTGGAATTTATTTTATCAAAGTGATTTAATACCCCGACTCTTTGGGTCTTAAACAACTTTATTTGCGAAGCAAAATCCATAGAATACTCCGAGGCAGAGCCCCGAGGTATTTTATTCAATTTCATTTTCACTGAAAACAATATCTGAATAGCTAGCAAAGGTGAAATCTACCTAAAAATAGTCCGGGTTTTGGACTAAAATACCATTGTTGTTGTTTATCTCAGTTTGAGGTAATGGCCAATGGTAGTTCTTTAATTCAAAGTTTTTGGGAATAAGTGCTTCCGATGCTGGTAATGTAAAAAGCTGATCTGCAATTTTCCAGCGTTTACCATCATCATATCTGAACCCTTCAAAAGCCAACTCAATTCGTCTCTCATGTCGAATTGCATTCCTCATTTCATCTTTGCTCAGTCCATCAACTAAAGGAGGCATTTTTACATCATCTCTGTCCCTTATCATATTGATAGCATCATAAACATCTGAAGTAGGACCATCAATTTCGTTGGTAGATTCAGCATACATTAATAAAACTTCTGCATATCGAATTGCCGGCCAATAGCTGCCATTCAAATTTGCATGATAGTTCTGCGCATCAGTAGAAGCTATTGTCTTAAGATAACTATACCCCGTTGGGGAAGGGGCAGTAAGGGAAAACTCAAAACCATCTTCAAAAACCGCAGTTTGTGTAAACAAGGTATATGCCATACGTGGATCTCGGTTTTTATATACATCTGCTGCATCGTATAACGGGTTCAATTCTGAAAATGGTGTACCATCTATAAATTCAAATGAGTTGGCCAAATTGGCATATGGCACTATTCCTCCTCCCGGAGATACGTTGGCTATATAATTAGCAGCCACACCCCAACCATTAAACATGCTCACAAAATTAGTAGGTGCAGTCCACTTAATTGCGAAAATAAATTCGGGATTACCTTCCTGCTCCCCAAGCTCATCGACAAACATCGCTCTAAAACCGGGTGCTATACTATAATATTTTTTCGCTATTATTTCCGAAGTAATACTTTTAACTTGTTGCATAACATCCTCCTTTGCAGAACCATCATCGTTGTAAGCATCAAAAA
This sequence comes from Reichenbachiella sp. MALMAid0571, assembly GCF_040151475.1. Taxonomy (NCBI): domain Bacteria; kingdom Pseudomonadati; phylum Bacteroidota; class Cytophagia; order Cytophagales; family Reichenbachiellaceae; genus Reichenbachiella; species Reichenbachiella sp. MALMAid0571. The sequence goes on from NZ_JBDKWG010000084.1 coordinate 32,246, forward strand.
GCAAAATCCTACTCTTCAAAGCTTGAGCGGATGTTTTGACCAATTTTCCTGCGCCAGATGCAAAAGACTTATCCGGCAGATTTGCAATAGCAAAATCTAAATCTGACAATATCTGTATCTTAATTTTTGCAGGATCCACCTTTGGTTGAAACTGGGTTTCATAAAAAACTGGTTCAAGAGGCATAGGAACAGAACCATAAAATTTATACAGATTAAAGTATCTATTTGCCCTCATAAACTTCACTTCAGCCTCAAATTCCTTTATCCAACTTTCAACAGCACCTCCATACTCCGATAATTCTTTAAGAAAAATATTATATCGTGCAATATTTTGATAAGATTCAGTATAAACTACATCAATATAACCTCCGGACAATGAGGTAATCGGTCCCTGAGCTATTGATGTCGCACTATAAAAGGAAGCTTGACCATTATCTGTTAAACAGTCCATAACTGGATTGGCAGATGAAAACAAGGCTTCCTGAAAAGTTGAATAGCAAGCTGACAATGCCTGATCAAAATCTTCCTTGGATTGATAAAAAACGGCAGATGACAATTTATCATTCGGATTTCTATCAAGAAAATCATCAGAACATGAATATATGGATACAATCGCAATGAAAATCACAATTGTACGACCTATTTTATATATAATTTTCATAATTTAATAATTTTAATCTTAAAATATTACATTAAAACCGAAAGACACCACTTTGTTCATAGGGTAACTAACATACCTACCACTAGTCACGGATCTTTCAGGATCTGAACCTTCATATTTAGTGCTTGTCAACAAATTATCACCTGCGAAATAAATCCGCATTTTCTGAAGACCCAATTTATTGAGCCAAGTGTTAGGCAATGTGTAACCTATTTGTAAGGTTTTTAATCTAAGATATGAGTTGTCTTTTAAGAAATAAGTTGAATTCTTACTGTAAGAGAGAGGATCACCAAGCATTACCTCAGTTGTTGATTGGTTTTCAGGAGTCCAAGCTTGTGAAAGTTGCTTTTTAGTTGGAGCAGTGTGTTGTATGTATGGTTGTAAACCCCAACCTGTAGCATACATTCGAGAACCTTGCACCCCTTGGAAAAGGATATAGGTATCAAAATTTTTCCATTCAGCACCCAACCTGACTCCATAAGTAAAATCTGGGAAAGCTCCTTTCTCCATTGGAACTCTATCATTGTTGTCAATTATACCATCTTCATTGACATCCTTATACTTCAATGTACCAGGTTGGGTGTTATCGCCAAATTGTTTTGGGGAACTGTTAATTTCGTCCATAGATTGGAAAATACCTTCAACCTGTAACAGGTTGAAGGTATTCCAAGGTCTGCCTTCCTCCCTGATATATGCACCTGACAATTGTGGTGTACCAAACTTGGTCAATTTGTTTTTAAATGTATTGAAAATTAAACCTACATTCCACCTCAGGTTCTCTAATGAACCACTTTTAACAGTGCCACTATAGGTCAAATCAAGATCTATTCCAATATTTTGCATCTCTCCTGAGTTGACTACCGGAGCAGATAACCCCACAAGGGCATTAACTTGGGCAGACCGCAAGATATCAGTCGTGTACTTCTTATATGCATCAATGGTCAAGGACAAATTGTCAAAAAAAGTGACGTCCAACCCTAAATTTGTAGTGGTAGTTTTTTCCCAGATCAAATTATTATTGTTCAACGAAGTTTGGGCAACACCTGTTGATGAATTACTACCATCAAAAGGATACGACCCTGTGTAACTCAATATCGCTTGATATGGATAAACACCAATATTCTGATTTCCAAGCAGACCCCATGAACCTCTTAATTTCAGAAAATTCAACCATAATTTTGATTCCCCCATAAATGCCTCTTCACTTAAAACCCATCCGGCGGAGAAAGATGGGAAGACCCCCCATCGTTTTTCGTTGGATAACCTTGACGTACCATCATATCTAACATTTGCTTCAAAAAGGTATTTATTTTTAAAATTATAATTAACCCTTCCAAAAAGGGAAGCGATCGCCCATTCCGAGCTATTTCCACTGTTTATCTGAGAACTCGAAGATCCTGCATCTAACTCAGTTGTTTCATTAGACGTATATTGGTTTCTTTGTGCCGAGATATAATTTGAATGGGAATCTTCATATGAAGTTCCAACCATTAATCCTAATTCATGTTCTCCGATTGATTTGGAATAATTCAAGTAAGAATAAAAGTTCTTGTAAACATCTATAGTCATTTCTTGAATCAAATAAGATGGATTTTTATAAACAGTTAATGCACTGGCATCTCTGTATAAACGTAATGTTTCCGGCTGGCCAGAGTGAACCTTATTATCAAAGAATTTTCCCGAAAAAGCTGCTTTTGTATACCAATTCAAACCTTTAATTATTTCAAAATTGGACCATAACTGACCTGTGCCCACCCAATTTTTGTTGTAGCTTCCATCAAACTTTTTTGTTTGGAAATAAGGATTCCAGTTTGGTCCCTCAAAATCATAACTACTTCTTGTGAAAAATGGACTTCCATCTGCCACAGTTGGCTCATACAATGGCATTTGGGTAAACATGGTTAAGTAAAAGTTCTCAGCATCTATATTGCTTGAAGACCAAGTTGGAGTTCCAACGGTATTTCCCGTTTTAAAATTTAGAATAGCACCAGTCTTGAACTTTTTGCTGATTTCAGATGTAATATTAAGTCTGGTGTCAAATTTCTTATAGCCATATGACTTGAGCGTACCCTTTTCATCTGTATATCCCAATGTAAGGTTAAATCTTGTCTTATTTCCCCCTTTTATACTTAGAGCGTGTATGGTTCTAGGCGCAGGATCAATCATAAAATCAAACCAATCAAAATTAGGGTACAAATGCCTGTCTGTTGCATTTTCATATTTATCGATTTCCGATTGAGGATACATTCGTTCAGGTCGTGGAGTCCCATAATTCGAATTAATCACATTGGTGTTCCATCCTCTCATAAAATCAGCTGAATTTGTTACCAGATCGGGTAAGCTTGTGGGAGATTGAACAGAAAAATTGAAATCATATCCAACACTTATTTTTCCATCTGCACTCTTTCCATCTTTGGTTGTTACCAAGATGACACCATTTGCACCTCTTGAACCATATATCGAAGCGGATGCAGCATCTTTCAACACAGAAACTGATTTAATGCTGCTTGGATTTATTCCATAAAGGCTTCCAGGAATACCATCAATAAGTACTAGCGGTGCTGAACCTGCACTACTAAATGTACCTTGCCCTCTAATGGCGATATTTTCTCCTCCTTCACGAGGCTGCCCATTTACTGCTGTAATGTTCACACCTGCAAGCACTCCTTGTAACATTGAGACAGCATTCGTAACAGGTCTTTTGGTCAAGACTTCCCCATCGACCATAGCAACAGATCCTGTTAAGTTTACTTTCTTTTGACTACCATACCCCACAACTACCACTTCTTCGAGTTGTTCAGCATCCAATTGCATCTGTATATCTATAACGCTCTTTGCACCAATCAAAATTTCCTGAGTAGCATAACCTACAAAAGAAATGGTCAAAATAGCAGATTCCTGAGCTTTCAATTTGTAATTTCCATCTACATCAGTCGTTGTTCCTGAAGAGGTTCCTTTTACTACCACCGATGCACCAGGTAATCCCTCACCATTTTCATCGGTGATTTTACCAGATATGTCAACATCTTGTATTGAAAAATATTCAGTGATGACTTCTTGATATTCTTCGATTTTACCCACATGAATATTGCCGTTGACTCTTCTGAATTTCAGATTCGCTTTTTTGGATAAGGTTCTGAGCACATCCTCCATGGAAGCTTCCGTAATGCTAACATTGATGTTTTTATTAGCATTTATCTCCCCGTCATGAAAATTGAACTTAAAGCCTGTCTTTTTGTTTAAATCGGAAAACACTTTTTTAAGCTTGGTATTTTCCCAATTGACGCTCAATCGAATGTCTTTTAAACTTTCGGTTTGAGCATTTCCTACCTCAGCAAACAAAAGGCTGAAGCACAAAACCTGTAAAAATATACCGTAAATGGCGTACTTTGACATGATAATAATTTGCCGTAAAACTTTTAAATACATAATTTTGGTATGTTAAGTGAACATTTTTTACTTAATGATTTTTATTTGACTGTAGATCAAGGGTCTCCAAACCACTACAGTCGATATTAAAGGGGTCAGTGCAGCAATGTGCTGGCCTTTTTTATGAGCTATTGTTTTCCATATTGATTGGTTTTTATGTTTACAGTATTGTTATTTATTTCATACTCAAGGCCTGTTGCGAATGCAATTCCATCCAGCACTTTTTCCAATGAAGGATTGTTTTCGAACTCACCTGTATAATATCCTTTCACGGTTTTCGAAGATTCAATTTCTATCCCATACCAGTTCTCAAGCACTTCAAACACATCCTTTAGTTGCTTTTGGTTGAAATACAATTTACCATCCCGCCAGGCTACCTCCTCATTGTAATCAAAATTGCCTTTAGTAATTTGACCGTTGTTGTAGATTACTATCTCGCTAGGAGTCAATATAACCGAACTGCCTTTTGTATCTTCAACCTTTACTTTTCCCGTGACCAGCGCAACCCTGACATTTCTTGTCTCTACGTTGCTATTAACATTGAATGAGGTACCAAGAGCTGTAGTTACAATATCATTTGAGATTACTGAGAATGGCCTGTTTACATCTTTTGTTACTTCAAAAAAAGCTTCTCCTTCCAGATAAACTTCTCTCTTGCTTGAATTAAATTTTTCAGGAAATCGCAAACTGGAACCTGCATTTAATTTTACCACCGTGCCATCTCCTAATTTTATCAGATTCTTTTGTCCTCTTTTGGTTTCTTTAACGACCCAAGTAATAGCTGTAGTTTCTGAAAGAGTATCATGTTCTGTCGGTATCAACGCATAAATACTAAGTACCAACAAGGCAATTGCTGCAGCCCAACCCAACCAACTGAATTTAGGCTGATAAACCAATTGTGATTTCTGCTGCTGACTGGCCTTGCCTTTGAGCACTCCTTCAAGCATTTCTACATACTCACTTTCCTTTAGGCTATAAGACTCATTAAATTCAAGTGAATTAATGACTTGCTTCGCCTGTGCAACCTCTACCGCTTTGTCCGGATTATTTTGTAACCACTTTTCCCAAAATAAATTCGTCCCGTTATCGCCTTTGGTAACCCACCGAACGAAATATTCATCTTTCAAAAAATCATTGGTATTGTATTGATTGTACTTCATTTGCTCAATCCATTTTCCATTTCAATAATAAGAGGAAACAGGAAATCTATTTGCCCCCATTGATTCCAATAAAAATTTAACAAGGATTATAATTGATTGATAATAAGTATGTTGGAAAGTAAAAAAAACCTTCTGTATATTTACAAAAACTATTTAGAGTAAACTTTAAACTAACTAACAAAAATCACAGGTGCTTTCTCATCAGTTTCATATCAGCAAAACATCAACTCAAAAGGAGGCTAAAGTCTCTCAAGTCAATTCTTTTGACACATGGAAAGATGTAGAAATATGGAACGCTTATAAGGAGGGGAACGAAGAGGCATTTATCTACATCTACTCTAAGTATGTGAACATTCTTTTCAATTTTGCTTGTCATTATACCACCAACCATGCACTGGTAAAAGACTGTATTCAGGATTTATTTATATTGTTAAAAAGCAAAAAAACCTTTGGACAGGTCGAATCCATTAAACCTTACCTGTTCAAATCATTGCGTAGAGAGGTTGTTAGAGCTCTAAAAAAAGAATCCAGGTATGCACTCAAAGACAATGATAAAGATTTTCAAAAATTTGAAGTTGTATTGGCTTGGGACGAAAAAATAATTAATGACCAATTCACCTCCGAAAGGAAAGAAACAATCCAAAAAGCCATTGAAAGTCTTACTGAAAAGCAAAAAGAAGCGATAATATATTTTTACTACGAGGGATTTACTTACGAAGAAATCTCCCAGATAATGAACATGACTTCTGCCAAAACTGCCAGAAAACTCATCTACCGAGCCATTGATTCCCTGAAACTATGCATTAAGGATGGTGATCCCGGGATATTTTTGACACTCCTCTTATAAGCAAACTTTATAAATACTGAAACATATCAAAAACCAAATATCCTACTCAGGAACAGTAATGTTATTGAGACTTATTCTATGAGAGTTGGATCGATTATTGACCTATCGGTTTTTGCCTCGATTGTCGGATATTGATCAATTCAATTTGCCTTTTTCGGGGTTTGATTCGATAAGTTAAGATTGTGTTTTTATTAATCAGTCCACGATGTACATTGTTTTGCTTGGTGGTTTTTTTCAGTAGTTCGGGAAATACACTCAACAAGTTGAAAAAATCATTGGACTCACGAACGAAATTTCTTACTTCCCTTTCTGTAAAATAGGTTTGTAGTTAGTTAATGATATTATAATAACCCTTTTCTGCACGTTTAGTCCAGACAATCTCTAAAGCCATTTCTGATATTTTGCCATTACTTCTTTATGAGGAACAAGTTCTCCCCTATCTGCTTGAGCAAGCCCTTCTTCTATTTCTAAACGTTCTTCTGTGCTAATCTCATCCCACCAATCTGCTTCTTTGGTCTGCTTTAAAGCAATGAATTCATTAAGCACTTTGGCATCATTTAGTCCAGCCAACCATTCGATCAATCGTAATTTTTCTGCTTGAATATCCATTTGAACCAGATTTATTTCACTTTAAAGTTAATTATTTTATTATTGGTGTCCGAGAAAAGATTTTGCCTTCTAAGGAAATTCATCAAAATCACCCCTAAATCCCCTAAAGGGGACTTTTTGATCACCCCTTCAGGGGGCGGGGGTAGTTTTAGGAAATCGGAAAAATCTTTTCTCATTTCG
>NZ_JBDKWG010000085.1:0-311 GCF_040151475.1 Reichenbachiella sp. MALMAid0571
TTGGGTCTTGTTTTCCCTGGCTACCTTGGAGACATGGAAGTAGGCGGATTTTATCAAAGAAATATGCTGTCGCACAATGCGGAGACAACTTCAAAGAAACAAATCATTGAAGAACAGTTTTATGGATTTTACATGGGTATTTCTTTCATCCAGAGAGAAAAAGTGAATGTAAACTTCAACGTCAGAACAGGATTGGTCAACGGTAGTTTGCTGGCCATCACCCCATCAGTATTTTCAGATTTCATGTTGTCCGATGCACTTGGTTTTGGATTGGGACTTGGAATGAGAAACCTGCAACCAACCTACACCGG
>NZ_JBDKWG010000086.1:0-2421 GCF_040151475.1 Reichenbachiella sp. MALMAid0571
TCTTACAATATACTATTTTCGTCTTCTCAGGATGGGCTCGTAAACCGCAAACTTCTAGACGTTCTTTTAGTGATGCAAGTATTCTGTCAGCTTCTATTTGGCTCCTGCAATGAATGATCAGGTCATCAGCATACCGTACCACCACACCAGATGGATGGTATTTCTCCAACCACTTGTCAACACAATAATGCATATACAGGTTGGACAGCAAAGGGCTTATCACCCCTCCTTGAGGTGTTCTTGGGGCGTTACAATCATGTGCTTGCTTACCCAAGTATCTATGCCTCTGTATACGATTCCTGTTCGTCAGTACCGAGCTTTGTAGTCCTACTTCCCTGCCTTCCGCAGGCAGGCTTCAGTGCTTGCCTCACGACAAACCACCTTGCAGCTTACTAATGGTTCGAGACACGACTCTCGCCCATAAGGGACTTGCACCCTATAAATTAATACTGGACTTACAACAAAAAACCGGACAAAAAGTTAAGCGCATATTGAACAATTAATTTTCCCATATTGTTCGGGGGTTTTATACCCTAGATATGAGTGTTTTCTTTTACGGTTGTACCAGATTTCTATAAACTCAAACACATCATTTTTAGCATGTAGAATACTATGATAACTGGTATGATAAACCATTTCTGATTTTAATATTTTAAAAAAGTTTTCGGCTACTGCATTGTCCCAGCAATTTCCCTTTCTGCTCATGCTTTGTTGAACAGGGTACCGTTTTATTTCATTTCTAAAAGCAAGACTGGCATATTGAACACCTCTGTCTGAATGAAATATCATACCTTCTTTTATAGTTCTATTTTTGATGGCCATTTTCCAAGCATCAATTACAGTGTCCTCAGTTGTCATAGTTGTACTCAATGACCACCCTATGATTTTACGATCATAAAGATCCATTATCATTGTTAAATACAGCCAGCCTTGTTTGGTTCTAATGTAAGTAATATCAGAAACCCATTTCTTGCCTGGCAACTTTGCTTTAAAGTCTCTGTTGAGATGGTTTTCAGCAATTGGAAACCCATGATCGGATTGAGTGGTAACACATCTGAATTTTTTATTGACGATGCTTCTCAAGCCTTCTTTGCGCATAATTCTAGCTACACGAGGACGTGATACCGACCAACCTTTAGCGGTTAATTCATTGGCGATTTTAGGACTGCCATACCTTCTTTTGCTTGCAGTATAAATCAATTGAATCTCATGGTTCAATTTTATTCCCTGCAATTGTCTTTCTGAAGGCTTCTTCCCCAGCCAATCATAATAGCCACTTCTGCTTATTTTAAAAACTTTACACATCTTCTCAACGGAATATTGACCTTGTTTGGCTTTTATGAATTTGAATATTTCCCGTCGTTCCTGGAGAAGATGCTTACCGCCTTTTTTAGGATATCCCGCTCTTCCCGGGCGTCTCGCAGTTCTTTTTTGAGCTTGGCTATTTCCTTTTGCTCGTTGGTCAAGTTAGCATTTCCATGACCGGAAAAACTGCCTTCACGATATGACTCATGTTCTCTTTTCCATCGTCTAACTAATTCTGGTCTAATACCCAATTCCATGGCTATATCTTTGGTTGACTTCCCTGTCAAACACAGATTTACTGCCATCATTTTGAACTCCTTATCGAAGTGTCTTCTTTCTTGTTTCATCTTATGTAAATTTAGCTTAACGAGCTTAACTTACTGTCCTGTCAAATGTAGCAGTTCCATTTCCTTGAAATTTATACAGATAATACATCCTATAAATTCCAGAACTTGCTAAAGTTCCAAGGTCAATTTGAAGTCCGCCTGGAGCGTTTGAAAATGAGGTTCCTGTTAACACACTAAAGTCGTCTTTCACCAATTTCCATTCTGCAAATTCAATATATTCCAAGTTGGCCAAGTGAATAGCAACTATTTTATTTGTTGGATTAGGGAAAGCGTACCACACTGCATTACTAGTCTGTTCTGGCACACCATCATTATTAAGATTCTCGTATTTTGAAAACAGGGCGATTTCCATGTTAGACCATATTTCGTCATGTTGCCAATCAGTTTCGTCAACTGATCCAATTTGAACACCTTGATTATCGGTTTCAGTAATTCCATTGAATTTAATTGAGGGTTCATCGTCTCCACAGCCATGCAGAATTATCGTTAGAATCAGGGCAAAAAATATATTGAGTTTGTTCATTCTTTTTTTCGTTAGCAATATGCTCTACAACGACCAACTAAAATGAGTATGCGACCCATTTGCTAGAAGCTTCAAGGCTTGCGGTCTGCATTGATATGTCAAAGTGCTCAGTTCGCATATTCATTTTAGTATCCATGTAACAATCTAAAGGGGATTAACTTAATAAGTCAAAATCAAAGTCAAACCCCTAAAGATTAAATTTATGGATAATAAAGTTAGCTTATTTTCATCTCTTACGCTATATGT
>NZ_JBDKWG010000087.1:0-41993 GCF_040151475.1 Reichenbachiella sp. MALMAid0571
TGGTTGACTTCCCTGTCAAACACAGATTTACTGCCATCATTTTGAACTCCTTATCGAAGTGTCTTCTTTCTTGTTTCATCTTATGTAAATTTAGCTTAACGAGCTTAACTTACTGTCCTGTCAAATGTAGCAGTTCCAAAGCCTCATCAAAATCTTGAAGACTACACTCGCTTATTTTCTCAAGTAAATCATTATGGGTTATAAAAACTGTAGTTTCATTGTTCCAGTTAATAGCGTGTTCACTCCATTTGGTAATATCCTCTTTAACTGGGATATTGGAATAAAACTTTGAGATGAGTTCATAGAAACAATCGAAAAGATCTCCTTCCGGATTTAAAAAATCGTCTGATAGATAACTTACACTACTTATAGGCTTATAGCCATCATTTGTTTTAACAAAGGGTAGTTCACTTAATTTAGAGTTCCATTTAATACTGAGCTCTTTAAAATACTCGTTCAAAAAGTTATCATCACTGACTGTTTTAAGGTTGACATTAGTATATAATAATGGGTTATTAACCTCAATGATGTTGCTTTCTAAAAATGAAAAAATAAGGTTGGAGCATTTCTCAATAATAAGCCTATTTGCTTCTTCATCTGCTTTTACCTGGTCTTTATCACTTTTTAGATGAATGGTGTCTCTGGGTTCTGTGGGTAGAAACTTATTGCAATTAATGATAAAGTTTAATCCAAAATCTTCTGAACCAATTAAAGGATAGTAATAGAATAAACGGGCTATTTTCTCATTAAACTGAATAACCTCATTATTCTTATTTATAGGAAGGATAATTTCAATTTCTTCTTCCTCATCTCTTATACTGTATAGATGTATTTCTTCATCATTCTTTAAAAGAATTGATTGATGTAAGTCAATTCCTTTATCGTTTTCTATTTTCTTCTTATTATGGAATCGATAAGTATCCGTTACTCCATTTTCTTGACGAATTACAACTTCTTTCAACCTATTATTTATGGTAAAAACTAGAGGAATGTAATCATCTAAATATTTGGAAGATTCTTTGATATATTCAAGTTCTTTGTCTGATTGAGGTAGATATGTGAAAGTGGTTTTTAAATCAGATACTTCTACTGCACTTTCTTCCTTTAATAAGTCGTAAACACGCTTTTTCTGATCCGAAATATTATCGCTTAGGTCTTGCCAAATTTTAGGCGTTCTGTCAATTTCAAAATCTTTAATCGGTAAATAATATCCACCTGCATCTAGAAAGGAGTTTAGCTTGAACTTCCTGCCAAAAGTGTGAGTAGTTAAAAAACCTGTACCGTATTTACCTACTTCAGGAATATCTTCATCACCATATTTACCACTTACCTGCTTAACTAGAGATATTAAGGTTTTTGTGGTAAATGCTTTGCCGTTATGTGAGAAAGAAAATTTATTATCACGATAATCAATTTCGATTCTGCAATGCGTAGTTAAATCACAAGCGTTTTGTACCAATTCCCAGATAGCTCGGTTAGAAGAGTTTTTATTGAACTTTTCAAAATCACGTAGCATCCCATCTGCATGCTGTTTCAAATCAGAACGTTCGTCCTCTTTTCTAGTTTTCTCTATTAATTGGTTTCTATCTTCTTGCATGTTTGTTGGAGGCTTGCTTTTTTAATGGCATACAACGAAGTAATATAAACCACTCTTGATATCATTTTAATCTGTTATGCCATATAAGGGTTTCCCTCACCCCTCATTCTTATAATAACTCAAAGCACCTGAAGGGCATTTGTCTATGGCAGACATAATTTCCTCGGAGGTTGAGGCTTCCGGTTTGATCCAGGGCTTTTCTCTGGGATGAAAAACAGCGGGGTTGTTTTTTACGCACATGCCTGAGTGGATGCATTTGCCTGATTGCCACACTATGGTTACTTCGCCATTCGTGTATTCTTTAGTGATGTTATTTTTGTCCATACTATAAATCTATAAAACATCTCTCAATTCTCCTACTTTGTCAAATACACTTTTTGCAAACTGGCATTGTGGAATAATGGAGATTCCTTTAGCTCTGGCAAATTTTACAACCGCTATCACCATTTGCTTGCCTGCTCCTTGTCCTTTCAAGCGTTCATCCACCGCAGTATGATTTATGATTATCCTGTCTGTACCCCTCCAGTTATAGGTCATTTCAGCCATCACCTCTCCATTCATTTTTATGTAGAATTTACCATTCTCTTCACCGTCTGTTTGTAAAACTTCCATAATTATCCCATTCGAGTTTCTATTTACAATCTTTCAAATCAGCAAACTGCTCTTGTAAGAAAGAATTATTGGATGCCAATTTACACGCCGCTTCCAAATTATTGATATCGATATAAGCTTTAGCCAAATAATATTTTGCTTTCTTCAGTTTTGAATTTAGTGTCAAAGCCTCTTGCAAGCTAATGATGGCTTCTTTGTTGTCTCCTTTTGCTGCCTGCAAGATTCCAAGATTTTGGTGTGCCCATGCATTTTTGTTGTCTAGCTTCAAACTACCATAAATGTCCGTTTCGGCCTGTTTAAGATTATTTTTAAGGATATTGATGTATCCTCTGTTGTTGAGAAAAATAGGTTGATCTGGTTGGGCTGTGAGTGCCAGATTGATCAACGAATCTGCGAGTTTCAACCCTCCTTGTTCTGCTTTCACAAGTGCCAGCGCATTAACCGCCAGCACATTATTCGGATCAATCATCAATGAAGCCATCAAGTCCTGATCGGCATTTTCATAATTTTCCATAGCATAATGTACCATCCCTCTGTTGGCAAGTGTCTCTGCATTTCCTTCATCCATTGCTAAAGACTGGTCGAATGAAGTCAAAGCATTTTCGTTTTCATCCATTTGATGATAAAGCAATCCCTCAATAAAATACACCAAGGCAGTATCAGGAAATTGCTTTTTAAGAAAATCAACATCCGATCTGCAACTTTCGTTTCGCCCTAAGTCAAGATAGGTTCGTGCCCGGTTGAAGTAAATAGGGTAATTCTCCGGATCGTTTTTGAGTACATGGTTATAATCCGCTAAAGCCAACACCAAATGTCCTGTTTCGAAATAGGCCACTCCCCTATTCTGATATACCTGAGGAAGGTCGTGATTCATTTCAAGAATTTGATCATAGATAGCAATGGCGTCATTATAGGATTCTTGTGCCAATTTTTTGTTGGCTTTTTCAAACAATAATTTAATCCTGTTGTCCTTACCTACAGGACTACAACTATAAACCAAACCTACAATCAGAGAGCAAACAAAAATTCTTTGCATCACCATTTTACTTTTCTGCATCACCAAATTTTATTCTGTTTATAAATAGAAAAAACGGATCGGATTTTCAGAGACAAAACTATAGTCAAGAATACTAAAACTGAGCTTTTACCGATAAAATCACATTTCTACCTGGAGCACTGATACCAGAAGAATATGGACGATAGTGTACATCAAACATGTTTTCTATAGCAGCACTCATACTCAGGTTGGAAGTCAATTGATAAGAAGACCTGAAATTCAGGGTTGTCCATGATGGTGAACCATCTACTGTATAGAGGTAATCTTTATTAAGTTCGGAAGGAACAAAATCTTTTTTTGATTTGCTTCCATTATACCGGGCAAACAACTCTGCTTTTACTTTTTTCAAATTAAATATAAAAGATGTCTGTCCAAACAATGGTGTGGTATGCCTCAAAGGAACATTTTCTATTTTGTCTTTTCCGCTATTGTTACTTAAGGTAGAATACAGGGAAAGGTAATGAGTAATATCCGCACGCACATTCAGGGAATAGCCAAAAATATAAGCATCCCCAACATTTACCAATGCCTGTACATTACTTTCCACTCCGTCATAGGTAATCGTCGAAGAATTGTTAAAAGTAAAATCCCGACGTGCAATCGTTTCTTTCAAAAAAGAATAATAGCCTACCATTTCTACTTCAACTACATTGGCAATATTTCTTGTCAAGCTTATTTCGCTATTGTAGGAAAATTCCGGTTGCAGATTTTCGTTGGGTACTACCACATTGCCCGGTTCAGAATCAAACACCTTTCCTATGTCATCAATATTAGGAGACCTGAATCCTGATGACAGCAACCCACTTAGTTTCCATTTGTCATCTTTCAAATAAACCAGTCCCAGACTACCACTGATGGCATCATTGTTCAATTTGATCCGATCAAATTGAAAATCATAAAATGTTTTATCTTCAAATTTTGAAGTCATATATACATTGGAATACCTTATACCTCCAGTCACAATTACATCAGACCACATCCTTCTTTTCAGGCTGAAATAGGTTGCCAACGATCCATAGCTGCTACCACCGTCAGGGTAGCGTGTGGACGCTGCTGACACACTTTGTGGATTAGTTATATCCACTGAAAATGCAGTAGAAGTTACTGTATTATGCAATACCTCTGCACCATAAAAAAGTTCGGTCTTTTCATTCAACTTTTTATCCAAATCAAGGTTAAGAGAATATGTTTTTACATTTTCATTCCTTTTCCTCAAATCATCACCGTACAACTTTCTATCGTTGCGGCTTTCAGTCACATTTTGATGTGCCAATACCAATTTCACTGCATCGTACATTTTGGATTGCTTATAATCAGAAAGCGTCAGTGAATGCATCATAAATTCCTGAGGCCCATAATACCACTCAGCGCTTTTGAGTTGTCCTTCACTTCTTTCTGTTAATCGGTCATATCTGGGAATGTTGGATGAAGTGGTATAATAAAAGCCATAGAGCAATTCGAATGTATCTTTTGTATAACCTGTTTTTTGCAGGAAATTGGTTTGATTGTACCCTGAAAACCGTTGGATATTTTGATCATCATTTTGGATGATTTGATCTGCTCCGTTAACTCGGGTTACATATTCATATCGTTTTCCAAAATCCGGATACTTAGAATTTCTATTCGCTCCGGATCGTAAATCACCAAAATCGCTGTAAGACAATCCGGTAATAAATCCCCAATTCTTATTGCCGTATCGTAAATTAACATGTCCTGTATTTTCATTGTTGGCAGAGGCATATCGCACAAAAGCTGTGGGATAGATTCTCAGCTTATCCCCGGTTGAATACCTGGGTCTCAATGTGTTAAAATCCATCACCCCACCCAATGCATCACTACCATACAAGACAGACCCTGGCCCATAAATCACTTCCGATCTTTCCAGTAAATTAGGATCAAGCATTATTACGTTTTGCAAATTTCCTTCCCTATAGATGGCATTGTTCATGCGCACTCCATCCACCATTATCAATACCGAATTGGCAGCAAAGCCCCGGATCATGGGACTTCCTCCTCCCATCTGACTTCTTTGCATAAATACCTGTCCGGTGTTTTCCAGCATGTCAGCAGCAGTTTGCGGATTTTTAAAAGCTACTTCTCTGGGAGAAATAGACAATATTTCATTAGGAACTTCAGACTTCTCCTGCTCCCATTTGTTGGCAGAGACCACAATCTCATCTATGTTGAGTACTCCTTCGGACAGGTAAATAACATTGTTCTGTTTGGAAAGGTCTTTGTACGTGAGCTCCTGCCTTTTGTATGATGGATGTCGAACGTAAAGTTTTCTCTTAGGATCAGTGGTGGCTTTTAATTCCAAATAACCATCTTCATCGCTAAAAACAACATCATTGGTTTGTCCATCAATCACTGCTGCATTATAAACCGGATTCATTGTATTTTTATCAACCACACGTACCTTTTGTCCAAATGAGATTAAGGGAAAAAGTAGTGAAATGACAAAAATGAGACGTTGTATAGTTGATTGGCTCATGTAACAAATTAATACTGCCGTTGAAGCAAATATTACGCCATCAAATAAGGTTTATTAACCTGGAATGTTTGTCTGCCTCGTCCCAGGCCAAAGCAGCAGCACCAAGTACAGCAGCATTTTTATCCATCAGTGCGGAGGGCAATAACTGCACCGTTCCTCTAAATGCCTTAAACATATTTTTCTCCATATGTTTCATGGTAGGTTCGAAAAGGTATTTTCCTGCATTGACCAGGCCACCAAATAAAAATATAGCTTGAGGGCTTGTGTGAACTACGGTATCAGCCAGTTTTATTCCTAAAATTTTACCTGTGTATTCGAAAGCTTTGATCGCAATGAAATCATTATCTATGGCTGCATCAGTAATCATTTTTGCGTTGAGGTCATCATAACTGACTTCTCTTAAAACACTTGGATCTGTATAGTCAGCCAGCATTTTATACACCGTCCTTTTGATTCCAGTTGCGGATACATAGGTCTCCAAACATCCACGCCTGCCACAGGCACAGTACCTTCCTTTGGGGTTAACGGTTACGTGTCCTAATTCTCCGGCAAATCCGCTGTATCCATAAACCACATTGCCATTAACTACTATTCCACTACCTAACCCGGTTCCCAATGTAAAAATGACAAAGTCATTCATATCTTTAGCTCCACCAAATACTTTTTCTCCAATTGCAGCAGCATTGGCATCATTGGTCAGTACCATGGGGAAATCAAAGTATTTTTTAAATTCAGATTTAAAATCCACCATTTCTCCCCAATCCAGGTTGGGTGCAAATTCAATAGTGCCTTTGTAGTAATTGCTATTGGGAGCTCCTACTCCTGCTCCAATCAATTTGTATTCAGGGTTTTGCCCTAATATAGTGGTAATCTTTTCATATATAGGCTTGAGCACTTCATCCACACTGGTGGTATCAACAGTCGGAACAGATCCTTCATTAAACACATCTCCATCTCTATTGACTAACCCGAATTTGGCACTTGTTCCACCAATGTCTATTCCTAATACAAATTCCTTCATAATGTCTTATTTTAGCGACAAAAATATAAAAGCAAAAGACAGAACATAACTTTAATCCGAATAATTATAATGCCCAATGCCATTGATCTCAAATTCAAGTTACAACAACCACTCCTTTTATATCCATAATGGTCATTTTGAAACCATAATACCCAGTTTATTCAGGGAAATAAAAGGGATAAAATACACACGTGAAAGAATAGAGACTCCTGACGATGACTTTATTGATCTGGATTGGTTGAAGGATGGAAATGATAAGCTCATCATACTGTCTCATGGGCTGGAAGGAAGTTCTGACCGTCACTACGTCAAAAGTATGGCAAAGTACTTTCATCAACTGGGCTGGGATGTGTTGGCCTGGAACTACAGATCGTGTAGTGGAGAAATAAACCGGGCGTTGCGCATGTACCATCACGGGGTTACAGATGATTATGATACAATGATACAACACGCATTAATATCCAATACATACAAGAAAGTTGTCCTGTCAGGATTTTCTATGGGTGGCAGCACTACCTTAAAATATCTGGGTGAAAAAGGTTCGAATGTTGATCCAAGAATCTTAGCTTCTGCTGTTTTTTCTGTTCCATGCAATTTATGGGATAGTGCCTTGCAATTGAAAAAGTCTGAAAACAGGTTTTATCGCAGGAGGTTTTTGAAAAAAATGTTGACAAAAATAAAACTGAAAGCAGAGGTTTACCCTGATCAAATCAATATTGAAGGTGTGGATAATATTACTACATTCGACGAATTTGATGAACGTTATACAGCTCCTTTGCATGATTTCAAAGATGCTCAGGATTTTTATACAAGTTCCACTTCTGATCAATTTTACGATAACATTAAAGTCCCTTCTTTAATAGTAAACGCCAAAAATGACCCGATGCTTGGGAATAAATGTTATCCTGCTGATATTGCAACAACACATCCTTTTTTATATCTGGAAATTCCAAAACATGGCGGACACGTGGGTTTTTCCCTCAAAGGAAAAGAACATTCCTGGATGGATGTAAGGGCTTATGAGTTTGTTCAAGATTTTTTAAATTGATTTATCACCTGCATTACCATAGTTCCAGATTATCTATGAATTTGAAATCCTTCTTGTTTAAAGTATATAATGGCAAACGTTGAACTAGAGCTGTAGCTGCAATTAATCCATCCGGCAATGTAAGGTTGTGACTTAAAGAATACCTTGATCAATTCAATAAATACTTCGCAGATACCTTTGTCGATATCAATCTCTATCAAATGTGATATGTCTTTTTTGATTTGGTTAAGCTCTCTTTTATTTATTGCTCCATAAATCAATTCGGCAGAAGAAACAATGCTTATAGCAATGTTCTCTTGACCAATAAGCTTTAATGATTTTAGAATTTCGGGGTTTTCTCTGTAAAATTCAATAAGAATATTGGTATCACAGAGGACTAATTGGTTCTTTTCCATGCTTTTTTGCGAAGCTCCTGAGCATCAATTTCCCTGTTTTTCCATAATCCAGCAGAAGCAAAAAAATCATATTCTTTTGTATCGTTTTTTTTTGAAGTAGATTTTTGGACTTCAATAAAATCAAACTGCTTAATCAATTCCAGAAAAAAATTGAGTTTGCTATTATCTTTTATTGTCAGAATAATCTTTTCCATGTAACAAATTTAACATCATTCTAGATGTTTTGGTTGTAAAACCATGTCTTTGTTATTTTTTTAAAACTATCCTCACTTCCCCAATTTGATCAGGTAACCAATCGAAACGGAAGAAGTTAGCAGATTGGATAAATCCGGAATGCCTGAATCTTCAGTTACAGGATCGAGCACATTGCTTATTCCATAAGAAAATGCGCCTTGAATTAGAATTGTACCAAAACTAAAATCACGATAAAATCCTCCACCTGCTATCATTCCATAGCCAAACTTTCTGTCTCTGGATGTGTCATAAGGATAAAAATCATACCCTTGCTTATCAGTAGGAATGGTGCTCGCTTTCACGCCCACCAAATATTCAGCATAAATTCCCAAATTGAAATACATCCTTGTTTTCTTACGCCCTATGTAAACGTTCATGTACATGGGCATCTCGATATAATTCAAATCTGTAACAAATTTTGGTGCATTGTTGTCAAATAGCTGCGTCCATCCTTTCTGAGTGTAATTCAACTCCACCTGAAGTCCGATGTTTTTCTCCATGTAATTGATACCTATCAAACCAACATGGATACCAGAATTATAGCCCTCCTCAATATTTATCCGCTGCAAGGCATGTCCAAAAGAAGCTGTGCCATAATTGTATCCTGCTTTAATACCAATATATGTGTGGTTATGAAACAAACTATCCTGAGCCGCTACTCCCAAAGAACACAACATCGCAACCAATATGATTAATACTTTCTTATTCAATGTGACTTATTATCCGTTTCGAATGCGAATTTACATGGAATACATGAGATAGTTACACAAAAAGCAACTCTCACTCACAGCAATTGTAATAATTGACAAGTTTTCTCATTAGATTAGACATTATCACGGTTGATTTATTATGGAGAATTTTGCTCTTAAAAAAAACCGCCAATTCATTGCTAATTTTGGAGAAAAAAATCTTGTAATCTCTCTATGCACAATCAACCGTGATAATGTCTATTCTATACTAAAAAAGATTTGTTTATATCGTATTGTACGAGTCGTACACATTACCACAAATAAATCATTCTGGTACCTGCGGACTAAATAAAATTAAAAGCTGACTTTTATATCAAAAAAATACTCATTAAATACTATAAGTTTTATCATGTCTAAATATAAATTACTTCTCTGTTTTGTTAAATAAACTAAAATACGAATCTCATGAAAAAAGTAATCTTATTATTCACTTTATTTATTTCAATCTCATTTATCTCTGCTGCACAAACAAAAAAAGGATCTTGGTTGGTCGCAGCAGCATCAGACCTAAGTTTTTTATCTGGAGATGAAACCACAACATTCAATTTATCTCTCAGTCCTGGTTATTTTGTGGTAGATAATCTAGCTTTTGGAATTGGGCTTGAGTATAGTGAGGTAAGTTATAAAGGTTTTGGTGACACTTTTAAAACTGATCAAAGTATACTAGGTGTCTTTGGAAGATACTACCCTGGAGGAAAAGGGATTTTAGGTGTTTCATATTCACACTTTTCTGAAAATCAAGGAGTAAACATTTTAGGTTTAGAGGGTGGTTATGCATTTTTTTTTAATGATCACGTTTCAATTGAACCAACCTTAAATTATCTAAACTTTAGCGATTCTTCATATTCTGATTCATTTGGTCTAAATATCTCCTTTGGTATTTATTTTTGATGAAAAAGCATAACTAAAACAATCAAAGTAAACTTTCCAAAATTTTCAAAACATATATCTATACTTGTTTAGGTGAAATCAAAAGACTTTTAAAAACAAAAAATACTATCAGCACGAAGCTTAGGGTAAGCAAGATGCCTGACAGCATTACTATATATTTTACCCAAATGAATCCTTTCCATAAAAACCAGATACCTCCAAAGGTTAATATGGTAGAAACAAAAGGTTCAATAAGCAAGAAGGATTTTAGTTTCTGAGGCATTGGTACAGCCAGTAAAACGCCACACAATGCAATAAAAATCAAGGAAAAAGACAGTATATGTGTGTGAATTGTGGTAAGAATTTCATTTTCAGGCTTTTTAAACAGCATGACTTCAGCATTTTCATCCTCTTCGTTTCCATTGTAATTTTCTTCTATTCCCTGTGGTTTTAGCTCTGTGGTACGGTAAATAAAATTGAACCCTGTAAAATAACCAACTGTCATAGAAAGTGTAAAAAAGAAAATCATTCTTTTTACATAAGAAGGGAAATTTTGAATATTGTTGAGGTAGCTCAAGACAAGTTAAATATTGAGTTTATTTTGATTTTTCAATTGCTCCATAAGCCTTGTGAGCCTTTTAAATTCCTGAGTAGCCGACCTGACAGAAATGGTCGCTCCACTAATACCCTGCACATCATTACTCAGTTTAAACTCACTTGTGATATTCTTCCCTACAAATTGCTTCAGCCACCTGCCACTGCCTATTTCTCCCCCATAATCTTCGCGATATACCAATACCTCTGAAGCAACTATCTTCAATTCCTTGTCATAAAGAACCATAAGATCAAAATAATCATACTTTCCCCTTCCTTTCGACAGCACCATATAGCCAAGCGGTTCCGAATCGGTTCCTTCAATAACATTGACATTTTCCAATCCTGTAAGTTCGAAATCAATACCACTCAAAGATATAGGAGACTTGTTATACTCTTCGACTCCCCAGGTATTGGTTATTGACCTATCTATTTTCTTCAGGGCACTTTTAGGAAACTTTACATCCTGCATTGCAAATGCACTGATAAACAAAATCCCTACGCAGAAAAATAGATACTTCATAAAATTTGTTAACAGTTGATCATCACAAATTGATATACAATTCCATTTAGAACCACACACCCACACCAAAGTTAAGCTGTCTGTCACTTTTCGAATTGGCTATTGCATTCTTTAATATTTGGTAATCTGTTTTCAGGACTGCACCATTGGCCAGCTTGAAAGTGGCTCCAATAGTAATGTCTGTACGATTATAAGCATCATTTATGGTCAACTCCCCGGCAGTGTTTTTATGGGTATTGTAATTCTCGTACCTGCAAAACAAAACCAAACCTTTATCATTGTTCACATTTGTGAACTTTAATATATCATATCCAGCCTCAAGATAGTAACCAAAAATCCCTGATCCCATATCATTTCCTGTAAACGAATTGTATTCTATCGAATTTCCTATGGCAGTGTTCACCAATTGTCCTCTGGCTTGAAAACCTTGTTTTTGATACCTGAAATCTATCCCAACCATAGAAATATTAACCACAGATGAATCTGCCTGTGCCACAGCCAAAGCATCGCTTACATTCAACCCATTGTAGAGTGTTGATTGTGATTTACCAAAATAACCTGCCAACCCCACTTTCAAACCGGGTAAACCGTAATAATCCACTTTACCCGACAGGTTAGGAGAGCTAATGTAAGATTCTGCACCTTTTTGTTTACCAGCTCTAAGCCCGTCTCTGCCAGTAAACGTTCCCAATCCATCATAACCATTGAACCCATTAATGACATACAATTGATACCTCAACGCCGCATTAGGAAAGTTTCCCGACAATCCCACACCCAACTCTCTCCAGGTCGAAGGTATTATATATTTATCCATATTGGGCCTTTCTACACCATTGAAAGTTGTAGGTTCGTGATATTCGTTTACAATACCCATAGGTATCAACATCAAACCTGCTCTAAAATTCAAAGCCTGATTTATTCTGTAGTTGATAAATGCCTGTTCAATAGCAGCCTCCGTTATATGTTCAAATTCAATTTCTGTAACAAAATGCGTTCTGTCATTAAATTTATAACCAATAAACATGATCAACCGATGCACATCAAGTGTTCCATTCTCTCTTACAGGCCCGCCAACAGGCTCGTTATAATCAATCTGTGCATACCCACTGATAGTGATGTCTCCATTGCCATTTCCTGCAATAATATTGCTGGCTGTGTTTAAAGGTTCATTTGTCAATGAATCTGTACCTGTCACTTGTGCACTTAAATGAAAGGCTATAAAAACAAAAAGTAAACCTGATAATAAACTCTTCTTAATTTGACTCATTATATTTATTTGGACTGATTATAGATAGCTGCGCAAAACTATACACCATTTCAAACAATACAAATCTTGTTTAGAATTAATCTAAATAATTTAATAAAGAATACGAATATATTATTCCTGTGTATAAAGAATATCCTTACTGCAAAACATGAGAATGTCAAATAGTTAGCTAATCTATTAATTGCCTTTTTAAGGAGTAAGCATATCTGTCAAATCATTCTGTCGATGCTTGTTGTTCGCTTGAACTTACATTCAATGTCACTCCTTTATTAGAAAGAGTTTTCATCAACAGATTATAGTCCTTATTAAGAGGATTGTTCATATCTATCCTGAACCCATCGAATACCAACAGCTCCAGATGATCGAATTTTTCAATCTGATTGGGCAAAATGGTAACATCCGTATTGGAAAAATCGATGTACTTGATATTATTGAGATCAAACAACTGACCTGGAAACTCAGCGATATAGTTATTGTCAAACCGAATAATCTCCAGTTCAGACAAATTTTTAATCGATTCGGGTAAACTGGTAAGCTTATTGTCGTGGACATAAATCCTTGAAAGATTGGTATTTCCTATTTCCTCAGGGAGGTATTCCAGCTCATTGTAAGCCAAATACAAATTTGGAAGCTTTTGAAGCTTGGAAATCCCATCAGGTAATCTCTTCAATTTGTTATAAAACAAATCCAACTCAACCAAATTGGTACAGTTGAATAGCTCTCCGGGTAGCTCTGTCACTTCGTTTTTATACAATGATAGCTCTTCCAATTGAGTTAATTTTCCTATCTCTGCTGAAACAGAAGCTACTTTATTTTCCTGCAAATACAGCTTTTTCAAATGAGGCAAGAACACTATCTGATCTGGAAGCTTAGTGATATTTGAATTTCCGGCCCAGATGGCTTCCATAGAGGTGAGTTTAGCTACATATTTAAAGTTCACTCCAAAAGAAACCAGATTATTGCGGTTAATTTCCAATGTTTTCAAAGATTTCAACTTACGTAGGTTTTTCGGAATACTTGTGAATTGATTATGAGTTAAAGTCAGTGTGGTTAGGTTCCTAATTTTCTTAACCGACCTTGGAAGCTTCACAAGGTTGTTCGATGAAAAATTGATGGTCTTGACTCCCTTCAACTTCACAGTTTTTAATTTCGCTTTGTCTAATCCATTTGAAGATAGGTCAATGTATTTCAATTTGGCCAGCCCATTAAGCTTTTTTGGAAGCTTCGAAATTTGATTGTTGGAAAGATTGAGTTTTTCCAAGTTTCTAAACCTGAATACAAAATCAGGTAATTCCGTCAATCTGCTATGGCTTAAATCCAACTCTTTTACATCATCGGTAAAAGTAATCCCGGCATACTGTTCCAGTCTTTCTCTGGCTTTATTTTCTGCTTCTATGGTTCTTTGTGCCTGCATGTAGCTCATGGCAGAGTCTTTACCATATTTAGAAAATATATTATTCATTTTGTCCTTCATGTCACGTCGGGCCTGCTCCATATCCATAGCGGCCGTTCTGGCTTCATTGTCCTGAGCAGAAATATGGAATGAGTAGAAAAGAAATGAGATTAAAATTGGTATCGTAGAATTTTTCATGACAGTCAGTTTATGCGTACTCAAATATAACTAATGGATTAGTTATATACTATACATTCAACTGAAAATGTAAGTTATAATCAATACTTCAATTCAGATGTATCAGGATTTTTATTAAGATTATTCTCTAAGCAACGCCATTAAAAATAGCTGGCAACTACTAATCAAATTCAGAAATCTGTATCGGCTTCTTTTAAATCCAACTCTTTGATCCAGATGTTTCTGTAAAGCACGTCATGTCCTTCTGCCTGAAGTTTTATTCCTCCGGGAGTGTCTGTTACTTCTCTACCCCCATCGAGACCTGAGTTTACTCCACCCCACACTTGCTGGATTTTAACATTGGTATGAGCTTTTTGTCCGTTGAAATAGGCTGTAACCAAAGCCCTCTCTGTTAGTTCACCGTTTTCGAACCGGGCGGCTCGAAATTTAATATCGTAAGCATTCCATTTTCCAATCCCATTATAAAACTGATATGGAGATTCCGATTCATTGATCACTGCTCCCATGCCGTGCTTGGTCTTGTCTCCATCCAATATCTGAATCTCATACCTATTTTGAAGGTAAACGCCACTGTTGCCTCCCTCATTTTCGACCAAAAATTCTACGTGAAGTCTAAAATCTCTGTATTTCTTCTTAGTCACCATATCTGCCGCACCGTATTTTCCACCAGCTGCCGCAGGATCATTACTGTTGACAACTGTACCACCGTCAACAGGATCTTTCACGATTTCCCATTTCAAAGGTAACTCTGAAGAAAACCTTGGCCCTTCCCAATATGTCCATTTTTCATCCAGCATTTCCCTGGATCCATCAAAAAGCACTTCTGATTTCTTGGATGCTTTCACACCGACTCCCACTTTTTCCTTCTTGGCAGCTTTCATGGCAACAAATAACACAAAGACTACCAAAGGCACAGTTAACAGGATTGAATTGATGATCGTTTTCTTCATTTTCATTGGTTTTGAATGTATCGGACTTGAAGCGAATTTAATGGAATTAATGGGTAAAAGGATGAAGACACGAAGAACTGTTTTGTAAGATTGAAAAGTGATAAATCTCTATTTTTGAAACCTGATGTATAATTAGAGCCTGTCTATAAAGTACGATCCACGCTTTACTAAGCTTTTAAAGATTGGTAAAGCTGTTAAAACAGTAAGCTTTAAGAATCCTGAAAGGCTTCTTCAAAGCACATTATAGACAGACACTAGTTAGAATTGAACATGGCTCAGATTAATTCAAAAACCTTAAATGATAGTGCTCTTATCTGCTTCCAGAGTTACACAATCTGAATTGTTTAATTTGGTAATGAGTCCTTCTGATTTAGGCAGTTCGTATTCAAAGTAATACCTCATAGTGTGAATTTTACTCAGGTAAAATTTATCATCAGGATTTGCTTCAAGCACTTTCTGAGCTGTATTGGCTTGTAGCAACCATTGCCAACCTATGGCGACTATCCCAAACAACTCCAAATAAACCGTAGCATCTGCAAGGAACACCTCCTTTTTGTCATTCATTGCCTTTGTTGACAATTTCATGGTAATATTTTGAAGTCTAAAAAGGACATCATCCAACTGACCGCCATACTTTGCCATAGCTGTAATTTCCAGTTTTGATTTTTTAATGGTCTTGGAAACCTCTTCAGTAAAAGCACGAAAAGCAATCCCACCTCCCATTATTATTTTTCTACCAAGCAAATCCAAAGCATGGATACCTGTGGTACCTTCATGAATAGTGTGGATTCTCATTTCTCTAAAATATTGTTCAACAGGAAAATCCTGACAATATCCTGCTCCTCCAAAAATCTGAATGGCTGCACTTGTAGAAAGGATTCCCATTTCACTGGGAAAAGATTTGGCTACTGGTGTAAGTAGCTCAAGTACCAGCTTAAATATTTCCTTTGATTCTTCCTTCTCAGCTTTAGCCATATCAGCATAGTATGCACATTGCAACAGCAGAGACTGGGAGCCTTCTACAATTGCTTTTTGAAAAAGCAACATGCGTTTTACATCCGCATGCTCAATTATCATAGATTGAGGCAGTGATATGTCTTTATTTCCAACAGGACGCCCTTGAGGCCTTTCATTGGCATATTCCAACGATGCATAATAAGCAGCAGAAGCAATAGAAGCGGCACTTAAACCTACGGCTATTCTGGCTTCATTCATCATTTGAAACATATAACTCAGTCCTTTGTTTGGCTCTCCTACCAAAAAACCAATACAACCATTGCTTCCACCAAAATCAAGTTGCACAATTGGAGCTCCTTTGTATCCCATTTTATGAAACAAACCAGAGGTCACAACATCGTTATTCACTTCTTTTTCCTTTTCATCATACCTCTTTTGTGGCACTACAAAAAGTGATATGCCTTTTGTCCCTTCTGGTGCACCTTTAATCCGGGCAAGCATCAGGTGTACTACATTGTCCACCCCATCGTGATCACCTGCAGAAATGAATATTTTTTGACCTTTAATGCTAAATACCGTTCCCTCTTCGTCTATGGCCTCAGCCGAAGATGTAATGTCTGCAAGTGAGCTTCCTGCATGCGCTTCGGTCATTGCCATTGTTCCCTGCCATTCTCCGTTATACAATTTAGGTATATATTCATCCTTCAGCTTATCTGTCCCAAATTTTTCTATCAATCTGGCCGCACCAGCCGACAAAAACGGAAAAACGCTGGCTGAATAATTAGCTGCGCCAAATACGAATTGAGCACATGAAGTAAGTGTCAGGGGCAACTCTTGCCCTCCAAATTCTTCAGACCCATCGGCAGAAATCCATCCACCCTCTCCAAATTCTTTCATCAACTTGCGAATTTGAGGGTGTACTTTCACATGCCCCCCTTCATATTTAGGCTCTTTGCGATCCATTTCAACGAAAAAGGGGCGTAGCTCTTTATCAGCCAATTGAACAGCCGAATCAACGATCAAATTATAAGTATCTTTTTTATGTTTTTTGAAGTAATCAAATTTTGATAAAGACATAATGTCAAACACTTCATAAAGGAAAAAATCCAAGTTTCTACGGCTAAAATACTTCGACATCTATATATTGTTCTATGGTTAAGTTTAAGTTTATTACTCTTTTATTTCAAAGTAAACTCTACAGTCAAGTTTACAACATTTTTTTCAGCAGGTAAATTTTTATCGATCAATACCCATTTTGAACCTTCCAACACCAGCCTTTTTGCCTCTAAATCACATTCTGTTGAAAGCCCTTTTTCCACTGTCAAATCATTTATTTCACCTTCCTCTTTTACCTCAAACCTCAACACAACCTGACCTGTTAATTGATTCCTTTTTGCTGATTCCGGATACCTCAAACTATCCTTTAAATATAACTTATAGGAATCAATTCCCACAACGGGTAGGGCATTTTGAGCTAACAAACTACTTTCACTTTTCTTCATTGACAATGGAGCAGCAAGAGAACGCTGTGCAAAAGTCTCCTTTTTGATGCGACTTTTGGCAGAGGTGATTTCAAATCTTTCAGTCTCACCTGTAAGTTTCTCCGGTTGACTATCTGAAAAAGATACTACGTTTTTTTTATCATCTGACACAATCTCTTCATTCACGGTTTCTTCAAGGAAGGAGTCGCTATTATCAAGGAGTGCAGTTTCATCAGATAGTTCCTCTTTCGTCACTTTTTGAGGTATTACTATTTTTGGTTCGGTTCGGGGAAGAACTTTACTCACTTTATGTTTCTTTTGAGTTTTTTCAGGTTCTTCTTCTATTACCTCATTTTTTATCGACTCAACGGAATCTTCTAATTCCAGTGGAGCTGTTATTGACTCTTCCTTCTCTTTTTCTGCCATAGAAACTTTCGTACTATCTTTTTCGAAATAAGAAAAAAGAAATACAATAGAAGCACATAGCAAAATCACGACGGATGCTGCTATTGCCATATTAGGATATTTTTTAGTTTTTGAATGACTGGTTACAATAGATCGTAAATGCTCTCTGGTTTCATTTTCAAAAGAAATACCGGAAGCCTGATATCCCTCAAAAGCATCATTGCACAATTCACAATCAAGCAGGTGACGCTCAAAATCATGCATTTCCTTATTTGACATTTGATTGTCAAGATAAGCCCTAATTTCCTCAATGGATAAATGGTCGATATCGTTATTGAATATGTTCACGCTTTCTTTCCAAGCATAATTTTAAATTTCGTTTGCCATTTTGGATCGCACTTTTCACCTGATTCAAATTAGTGTCTAATATTTCTGTTATCTCTTTGTAGCAAAGTTCTTTCAGGTAAAACAACCGAATACACTTTCTTTGATTCTCCGGTAACTTCTCAATGCATTCATCCAAACCTTCCTCATCAACCGGTTCTTCTTGTTCATGATGCACCGGAAGTGTATATTCCATATTTTCCAATGAAGTATTTTGAATTTTATTCTTTTTCCGTAATTCCATCAGACAAAAATTCCTGGATGTTACATACAGCCAACTTTTAAAATTAGTGACCGAATGC
This sequence comes from Reichenbachiella sp. MALMAid0571, assembly GCF_040151475.1. Lineage (NCBI taxonomy): Bacteria > Pseudomonadati > Bacteroidota > Cytophagia > Cytophagales > Reichenbachiellaceae > Reichenbachiella > Reichenbachiella sp. MALMAid0571. The sequence goes on from NZ_JBDKWG010000087.1 coordinate 18,529, forward strand.
TTTTTTAAATCTACCACGAGTTTTTCAAAAACCTGAATCACACCATCTTGTGCATCCTCTTTGTTTTTAAAGTACTTGAGGCAGACACCAAAAACCAAATGCATATAGTCAGCATATACTTGTCCAAGTAATTCCAAATCCCCGGTACGGGCATACTTCTCAAGTTTTTCGTTTTCAGTCAATATTCAGATTTGAAATATTATTTGGGAACTATAAGAATAAGTCTGGTTTACTTTTACAGATCATATTATACATCGAAATGTTCAACAGGTTCAATTAATTACTTTGAGCATATTGAGAAATATCAGTCTCGGCTCTAAAAACCATATCCACAGACTGAAGCACCTTCTGCTTCAATTTTTCATCTAAATCTTCATTGTTTTCAAGAAACCGATTTATGATTTCAACTGCTTTTCCAGAGTTGTGCCCCCACAATGTGTTGTCAAGCCACCTTTTAGGAAAGAAGATATCCCCGGTTTTTTGAATTTCCTTCACCTCTTCCAATGCCAGCTCAAGGTAATCAATGGAAGTGTCTGCTCGGAGAGGATGATTAAGGAAATACAGAGCCTGATTCACCCAAGCCTCATGCTCTCTGTTTTCAGGCTCAAGCAAAGAAAGAAAAAAGGCTTTTCGTCTTTCCGGATCCAGGGATAAAGACTGGCTTACAAAACGTACTTCAGCCTGCCTGTCCGGATTGCTCATCCTTTTAATCTGATCTTCTATTACTCCTGTTATCTGATTTGATTTCAATTGAATATTATAAGCCAAAGAAATAAACTCATTCTCACTTAATTCCATGTCCTCAGGTGCACTTGTTTTGTTCCAGAAATTCATAAGGTTACGAACCCCTCCTTCGGTATGTGCCATGCTTATATACTTCTTGAACACCAAATGCTTCACTTTAGGATCTGACACCCGACTCAATTTTTGTGTAAGCAAAGACTCTACTTCAGCGGCCAATTCTTTTGTCTGCTCAACAGTGAGAAACTTCCAATATACCATCTCCAAATTATCCAAAAGGTATGTGAGTATCAACTCATTATCTTCGACATATATATACTCCTCCAAAAAACGAAAGTATTTCAATGGATTCATGCCCTCATGAAGCAGGTATTCATGTAAAACCAGGTAGGCAGCCCCACGATCAAGGTCATTTAACATGGATGGAATATCTATTCGTGCCATATTGAACTGAAATTCATCTTTGAAATAGTCTAAACCGTAGGCAAAAATTCCATACCCAAAGGCGTTGGTATTCATCTGAACAAACTGGGGCATCTCAGTTCCTTCGTTTTTCTTAATCGTGAAATGTGAATTTTCTGAATAAACCGGATATCTAATGTCTCCATCAGTATATGAAAATGATATATTGAATTTCTGAGGCCAAACCCTGTTCTTACCAAACAGGTCATATTGAATAATCTCAAATTGTCCCAATCCATTCTGATCAATAAATTCTATGTCTATAAAAGGCATTCCAGCTTCATTGATCCACACCTGACTCCATTTTTTCAAATCAACTTCTGTTTTCACATCCATGATTTCTACCAAATCGTTCCAGGTGGCATTTTTTTCCTTGAAATTTTCAAGGTATTCTCTTAAAGCATCCCGGAATGCAAACTCACCCATCAGTTCCTCCAGTTGTCTCATGACTATCGGAGCTTTATGGTAAATGATATCTCCGTACATGGTTCCGGCATTTTTCAGGTTGTCCAGGTTCTGACGAATAGCATTTGCACCTTCTGTCCTGTCTATAGTATAAGCCGGTGGATAATGATTGAATAAAAAATTAAGCTCATGATTGATGTCAGGAAAATTAGGCTCAGTAATCTTTGAAGCCATAAAGTTGGCAAAAACTTCCTTCATCCACACATCGTCAAACCATTCCATTGTCACCAGGTTACCAAACCAGGTATGTGCGGTTTCATGAGCTATGAGCATTGACCTGGATATTTTGTCATTCAATGTGGCAGACTCGTCCAATAGCAATTTGGAATCTCTGTATTGAATGGCACCTACATGCTCCATACCACCATATTGAAAACCGGGAATAAGCACAAAATCGAATTTCTTAAACGGATAAGCTACACTTGTGTACTTCTCAAGCCACTTTAATGACTGATAGTGGAGTTTGAAGATATCCTCTTTATTCTTTGCTACTTTCAATTGATCTGTTTCTCTGTGAAACATGGTCATAGTAATGTCATCAAAGTTTTTTGTAATTGATTCAAACTTCCCTGCCACAAATGAGAATAAGTATGTACTAATAATATCTGACTCCTCAAAAATTATTGATTTCACATTGTCTTTTATTTTTTCGGATACTACAGGAGCATTTGACATTGCCAGCCATTTATTTGGAATATCCAACTGTAATTTATATTTGGCTTTCAAATCTGGTTGGTCAAAACATGGAAAAGCCGTAGATGCTCTATCCGGCACAAATAGTGTGTACAAAAAATCTTCACTTCTATTCAAAGATTGATCGCCAGAGACAAAATCAATCTCTATTTCGTTGTAGCCGGTTATCAAAGCAGAAGGAGCAATAATTATATGGCCATTTTCAATCTCATATTGCTCCGTTTCTCCATTTACTTTTAAGGCTTTTACTGCATTTTCAAGTTGAGGGTTAAAATCCAATACCAATGGGGATTCTATTGACTTGAGCTTCACTCCTATTATAGAACTACCAGTAACAGGCATATCCCTTTGTATCGGGATAGAAAAACTGAGATCATAAGACAAGAATGAAATATTCTGTTTTCTACTGCCAGCCAATTCTTTGGACACGCCCTCATCGACCGAATAAAATATTCTTTCTCTACATGCTCCAAGCAAGATCAAAATGGCACAAACTAATAACTTTCTTTGCATATAAAACTTATATAAGGCTATTCAGCGTTAAAACTAGCTTAAAAATAGCCAGCGATCAATAGATAAAACAATGAGTTTAAATGCTCATTTATTTAGCTTTTTTAAAAGCCTTGACAGCATCCTTCAATTTCAATTCCTTGCAAGGCAAAAAGCAATTCGAATTTACCTGATAATATGGGATTTTTTCTGAATATCTTATTTCTACATCCACGTTACTGATGGCAGACACCAACTCTTCCGGAATTTGGGAGGTAAAACTAATAGGCTCAGAATAGTCGGGTTCGTTAAAGAATTCAAATTTGTCAGTTTCGAATCGAAATATGTTATTGTTTGACTCATCTACGAACAAAAATTCCAACTGGATTTTTGCAGCCATATCTACTCCGGTCACATGCAAATCGCCGGAAGCTAAAAAAAATCCGTTTTCCTTCACAACCAATTCGAAGTTTTCCATCAACCAGTCTATCTGATTGGCATTAGGATAATGCATGGGAGTGGAATACGAAATATACTTACAAGACTCTCCTGAACATAAGGAAGTCAGGTTAAAACCATTGTTATTTAAGTTTTTCTGTCCGTACGAAAAATACGATATGCAGAATAACCCTAAATAACTCAATAGATAGATTAGTTTCATTCTTTCCAATACATTGCTGGTGAACCAAATATATAATAAAATCTGATTGCTTATTAACTTTCTATGAATTTATGAAACAGATGTTATTTATTTCACAAATAAAAGCACTTGTCAAATTTGAAAAGAAAGCGTCTTTTATTTATTAATCAACACTTGAAACTCCGGAACGGAATCAAGAAATGTCACCTCACCCGTTTCAGGATTTTGATGCCAGCAAAAGTGCTGAAGTCCGTTGGTCACTACCACATAAGGAGCTTTGAGTACTTTATTGTACACTGAAACCTGATTAAAAACCGTTTTGGAAATACTTACATCATAGGACTTGCATTCGATCAGCAACAGTGGATCCCCTTTTCTATCAAACGAAAGAATGTCAGGTCTTTTGGGGAGTTTATTGTATTTGATTCCAAACTCAACTTTGATCAATGATGCAGGGTAACCCAAATGAGATACCATGTAATGGATGAAATGTTGCCTTACCCATTCTTCTGGTAACAGTACTATGTATTTCTTTCGAATAGTATCAAATATGGCAGTTTTATCCTCGCTTAACCTAAATTCAAACCGGGGTAAATTGAGCTGTTTCATCGGATGCAAATTAGCGCAATTTACAAACCGAATAAAATTAATTTCCGTACATTAGCTGCTAAAGCTATCACAACTGATCCATCTTATGAAAACAAAAAAAGAAATTGTAGAAAACTGGCTTCCAAGATATACCGGTGTTCCTTTAGAGGGATTTGCAGACTACATACTATTGACAAATTTTGCCAACTATGTGGAAATGTTTGCGGAAAAATTCAATGTAGAAATCAAAGGATTGGACAAACCCATGACTTCCGCTACTGCCAATAACATCACCATTATCAATTTCGGAATGGGCAGTGCTGTAGCTGCTACCATTATGGATCTATTGTCAGCCATTCATCCTAAGGCAGTCTTGTTTCTGGGCAAATGTGGAGGTATTAAGAAAAAAACTCAACTCGGCGACCTTATACTGCCTATTGCTGCTATCCGGGGAGAAGGAACCAGCAACGATTACCTGCCCATTGAAATCCCTGCTCTTCCCTCCTTCCGCCTCCAACGTGCGGTTTCTTCCATGATCAAAAAACATGAGATGGACTACTGGACAGGAACCATCATGACCACCAACAGACGGGTATGGGAACATGATAAAAATTTCAAAAAATACCTGAGAAAAATCAGAGCAATCGGTGTGGATATGGAAACCGCCACACTCTTCACTGTCGGGTTTGTGAATGAAATTCCAAGAGGTGCCCTTCTGCTGGTATCTGACAATCCTATGATCCCACAAGGTGTAAAAACCGATACAAGTGACAAAAAAGTAACTTCCGGTTATGTCCAAAAACACCTGGATATAGGTATCGACTCACTATTGGAGTTGTACAACTCCGGAGATTCTGTTAAACACATGAGGTTCGATTAGAATCCTAGGCTTCATCCCATAGTTCTCTAACTTTCTTCAGGTCTCTTCTCATGGCATCAAAGACAACACTTTCATTGACTGTTATAGTAGATTTACCATGTTCCGCCCCACCCAACGGGTATTCAAAATGAAGGGAAACCGGCACATTGATTTCATATTTTTTAAGTAATCCAAAATATGTTTTAAAATCAACCATTCCTTCCCCAATAGGTGTATCTACGGTCTTCCACTTTCCATTTACTATTTCCCATCGAAAATCTTTAAGTACTATAGTCTTAATATTATTATGCACCAACCTAAGGCCATTTTTCCATGACAATCCACCTTCTACCGTAGCATGGCGTATATCATATTGCAAACCAAAGTAATTATTATCTGCAGATTCTATCAATTTCATGAGTTCCCATACAGATGCACCAATCAACAATCCTGAGTGGTTCTGATAGCACCCAACCAATCCTAATTGCTTGTTGAGCAAACTCAAAGCCGCTATCTGATCTTTGTATTGATCCAAGGTGTCCTGCATCGGCTGATTCTCTTCATACCTGAACCAATTGGAACGATAATATTTTATTCCCTGTTCAGAGGCAGTTTTTAACACAGACTTGTCTAAAGTATCTTGCGAATTTCCAACAGCAGTGGTCATCATTTTGCATAAAGAACCTCCACGTTTTATGTCTTCTATAGCTTTAGGGAGCACCTTTTCTACTGTTTCAGGTAATACATGTCCTTTGGGACGAACTGTTAAATCCACTCCCGAAAAACCTATTTCTGCTGCTTTTGCTCCCACAGCTTCAAACTCCAGAAACTGAAGATGTTTGGAAAAAATATTGATATCTAAATCATTCTTTTTTGGTACTCCATTCCATGTGCTTTCATAAGGAAAAACAAATGGAAGCATGCCAGCCATTGCTGTTTTTTTAACGAAATTCCTTCTTGTAGTCTTTTCCAATACTAAAGTGTTTGATATAGTGAATAAGCTAATTTACTTTTTTTGTCCTTAACACCAACTGGTAAATCAAATCAATTCAGGCATATACCTATTATGTACATGTTTTCGCTGTTTTAGTACCATTAATTGTTTCCAGCAAATATTTATAAGGTTTTCCGGGCAATCAATTAGTAGTCGGAGTTAAAATATACAGCATCTCATCCATGCCTTTCATTGATAATTCAGGCAATTGCAATCCTGTACTACCACCAGCAGCAATCCCAATTGTTCTAATTGATCTGTTATCAGGATCATACAATTCCATTTTGTATTTACCATCATGCACTTCCATAACTAAATCAGATTTTTGAGTGTCATATCCATTGTTTAAAACGCAAACAAAATACTGTTCGCCACATTTTACGGAAAATGCTTCCAACCCTTCTGATTGAACAGGAATTTTCCCGAATTTCCCGTTACCTGCCCTCAACATCATATCGTTGATTTGGCTTACACTGTTGAAATAGGGTGTCATATTTCTTTCATCAAAAAACTCCCACCACCATGTCATTGGGAGAATAGGCGTTGGATTAAATAGCCCATACCATAATCCTCTCTTATAATCGTAATCTTTTTCTTCTGTTATTGTAGAAAAATCAATATTCCAATCCCATTCATACCCAAACTCACCCCAACTGAATGGTTTGCTGTACCTTTTATTATACATCAAAATCTCTTTAGGAATCTGCGTGGTACGTTTATATATATGCATTTGATTCAAATCCATTTCATCCAGTGCGTAAAGCCCTTCAATTTCCCGATGAGAAACACTCGTGGTAACAATGTGATCGTATGGATCTATACTTTTGAGATAAGTTGCCATCTCTTTGTGCCAGCTAGTAATTGCTTGGTGAGAGATTCGAACACTATCTTTTTTGGTAAATGCAGCATTGTCAATTTCATTAAAAAACTCCCAGGCACCAATACTTGTGCTATATCCCCAACGAGCCACCAGATACCTTAACCTATTTTTGTACTTATCTTTGGATTCTTTCAGCGTAAAAAACTCTGTTGGATTAGCAGCAGGCCCTCCGTTTGCTTTGTTATAATTATGAATCCCCCATTGTCTGTCTTCCATCAGAGTATTATGAGAATCGAAAGCTAACATCATATACAACCCAAGGGAATCCGCCAATTCGACCACCTCATCGAGGCGATTTACTCCTCCCATATTAAAATATTCATCCGTATCTTTATAGCGATCAGTTTTAGATACCTTTTTCCATTCCAAAGGGAAATTGTTGGGTGCCATCCATGAGCGAAAGAAATTTGCTCCATTATTTGATAAAGTTGGCAAAAGGTAATCGTAATCATACTTAGCATCTTCATACGACCTGGACTCCCATCCTACATTTTCTCCTATTCCCCTAAAAGGCTTTCCTGAATCAAATTTTAATGTCCAAAAATCATGAATATGTAAAAAACCATCTTCATTCGAAGAAGTTGCTATGAATGTATCATCGGTAAATTGTTTTACTACTCCCGGCCTTGTTAAACGAAAGGTATAATTGTATTTTCCAGTTTGTCTAGGGGCAAATCTGGCCATCCAAACTGACGTTTTGTTATCACCTTTCAGAAAAAAACAAGGCAATAGTACAGAATCTCCAGTAGGGCTTTTCAGTAGCATATCAAGCGCAATCTCCCGAGAATCATAAGGATTCGTAAAAGGCTCGTTGAGTGTGATTCTAAATTCAGCTTTTTCGTATTGCTGCACAGTACCTGTAAGTTGTTCATAATTTTTAGAATCGGTAGTGCAGCTTGTAAATCCCAGAAACAAGATGCTGTATAAAAAAACAATTGTTGTGTATAGTTTCATTCGTTTTGTATTTTATTACTTTAAAAAAATCTAAAAATGTACGGATATCAATGGAAAAACACCTTTCAGCCCATTGAATGACATAAAAATGGCAAAGAGAAGGATCAAGACCATCGTAATATTGGTAGTCATTCCAAACAAATGAGTTTTCATCAAATCCTTTTTATTACCCAGATAGAGCATACAGCCTACTGTAAAAGGCAAAAGCAAAGCACCAAATGCCTGGGATGCTATCATCAACAAAATTGGTGGTGCATGTGTCAGTGGCACAACCAGCCCCAATGAAGATATCACCAACACTATCAATCGCACTTGTTTACTTTTAAAATTTAAAGTTGCTTGGTTGTAATCACTCTGTAGCATTGGGAGTAATATCACATTGGGAAATTGTGAAGATATGCCTGCAGCTATAATACCCACAGCGAAAATAGTAGTGGCAAAAGTACCTGCCAGTGGCTCTAACAAGGTAAGCATTTGAGAAGCACTGTTCAAAGTAATACCCGCTTTAAACAAAGTACCAGAAGCTGAAGTCATAATTGATATGCTAATGACAAACATCATAATAGAGGCTATTACAGCATCTCGCTTTTGTATTTTCAGATCCTTGATCGACCAACCTGATTCTTTCACCAAAATAGTACGCACGATAAACAGTCCTGAGAAAACAGTAGTACCAACCATAGAAGCTATGACCAAATATGGAGTGTCATTAGTGCCATTTAAAGTATCTGGTATAGACGGAACCAATCCAATGAACAATTCACCTAAAGGTGGCATAAGGATGAAAAAATTGAGTAGGAAGCACAAAGAAAGCAATGCCACTATTGCAGCTAATATTTTCTCGAATGATTTGGTTTTACCCACCCAGAAAAGCAGGTAAACAAAACCGATAAAGAACACCGCAAACCAGACACCTGAAATCCCCCCATCTATATAATTTTTGGACCATTCGCAGCATACATCCGCTATAATGCCCATAACTCCCACTACGCTTCCACACACATTGATGCCTAGGGCAACTATAAAGAACAAACCAACTACCTGATGGATGTGCTTTCTAAAAGCATATAGAGCTGTCTCACCGGTCACAAGAGTATATTTTCCAAATACATTTATGAGAAAATAAGTGATATAGCAGGATATAGCTATTGTCCAGGTAAGACTGAGACCGTAATTGGCTCCAGCCTTTGCCATGGCAGTTACACTTCCTGTTCCTATATTCAGCCCGATCAAAAACAAACCAGGTAGAATAGTCGCAATAAACGATTTGATTTTATTCATTTTTATTGTACTCAAAAAGTCATCAGTTTTTCACTCCTATTTCACCCACAAAACCTTCGCCTGCCTTGCCGGAATTTCCAAGTCAACAATCAGGTTGTTTTTCTCTTTCGAAAAACTCACCTTTTGCTCTGAAGTAATTTCCATTACCTCCAACACTTTACCTTTTCCGGTAGCTACGCTTACCTTACCTTCATAATCCTGTTCTGAAATATTATTGAGGTACACAAGTTTTTCACCATTGGCCTTTTCATGTAGCTTGACCATCACTCCTGAATCATCTTTCGACATTTCAGCCGTAGGTGTTACTCCTGCTTTTTCTGCCAATCCAGCTATGATCGCACCTGTACTTTCTATGCCTTGAAAATAACTACCACCAAGTGGGGTTGCACATAGAACAGCCGTTCCTTTCCCAAATGAATTGACCACTATGGCTGGTTGACCATCCTCAAAACGGGATACTACCCTACCACCATCCAGTATTTCAAGCTGTTCTTTAAAATACAGGCCTTTGGCTTTGTAGCCCTTCTCCATATTATTGGATATGGCTTGTGGATCGGAGATAGAGAATTCGAAAGTTCCATCTTTGCCATATTGATCCTGGCGTCTGACAGCAAAGACTTCATCAAGACCATATCCGGGATTGGTTTCGAATCCAAAGTCGAACTGATCCATTATCGCAGATCTGGCATCTGCTACTACATAGCCGCCTTGAGATACATATTGCTTCAGTATTTCTGCGATTTCTTGTCGAATTACCAGTTGATATGGAAGGAAAAGAATTTTATACTTCTTTAATTCTTCCAGGTTCAGAGGCATATCGGTACGTATGATGTCAGTAGAAATATTGTGATCAAAAAGCGCTTTGTAGGTTCCTTCGAAGCTGTCATGTACGAAAAACCCCGTAGTACCTTTACCTGTAGGCCTGTTGATGCCTTCCATTGATTTTTGCAAGGCTACAATATCATAGAAAATGCCTGCCTCTGCTTGCTTTATCTTAGCATCAAAAATCAATTTCCCATGTTTTTTTAATACAGCACCTACGTCTTTAGCGGCTTGTCCTCTTGGGGCTAAATCTCCATTGGCCAATGTCAATCCTCTTCCGAAGGCTTGTTGCCCCCTATAGAATGGCTTCCACTTCCAAAAGACTATCCCCTTACAATCGTCGGCAAAAGCCATCCATGAAAGTAAATGAATGTCTGCGTAGCTCATATACTGAAACAATCCCATACCATTTTGATGATTGGTTTGAGCCTCCACCAAATAATACGGCTTATCTCCTGCATCGCATCTGGTCACATCATACATGCAGCTGTATTTCCAATAGGGCATGGCCACCTTGTTTCGGTTCATATCTTTATCAGGGTAAAAGGATATCCCGAAAATATCGGTGTATGGTGCTATTTGACGACCATCTACAGTCCATTGACTGTATTCTGGGTTATTAACCACTGTTCCTACTGTATTGATGGTTACAAAATTGGTCTTATCGTATTTTCGAATGGTTTGATAAGCCCATTTCGCAATGTCACCATTGTTGGCAAATCGAAACAAATCCCAATCTATTGCAGCCATTGATGACTCCCAGTTGCGGCTCATCAGCGGTGTGATTTGCACCCATTCGCTGTAGTCTTCTGCCCACACTCTGTTGAGCTCCTGCAACGAACCGTACTTTTCTTTCAACCAAACTTGAAATTTAGGAATTGTTATTTCATCAATGGAGTTGTAATGCGCTTCATTCCAAAGATTATAACCAACCAATGAAGTGCGGTTTCCATACCTGTTTGCGATACTTTCAAAGTAATTTTCAATGGACTCAAGCACCTGAGGATGCATGTATTTCACATCTTCACTTACACGACTTACTTCTGGAAATTCCCTAACAGCATCTTCCATTTCCAACCATTTCCAAGTGGGCAAAAAAGCCCTATGGGTAGATTTTAGCATGATTGGCATGAGCATCAATTGATTCTTTTCCAATTGATCCACCAAATAGTCTGTCCTTTCCCAGCTCTGCTGTTTGATGCTAGTATCCCACTGCCCAAATGGGAAGGGCATCACCAAATTAAAGTTTGCATCTTTGATGTTTTTCATGTCTTTGTCCACCGCTTTGTAAAAAGCTTCGTTGGTATCAAATCTGTCATGAAAAATATTATATACCGTCCCATATACTATAGTTTCAGGCATTTCTACCTGAGCAATTGACTGATTATTTACTATCAATACGACTGTAAATAAGCATAGTATCCATTTCATTTTTTTCCACATATTCTTACATCTTTTAACTAATCCATAGTGCTTTTGTGTCTGCTGCCAGAATGGTATATGAATCAACCGATACCTATTCCTTTAACTCCATAAATACTACTGCTTTACAGCATCGAAATCCCAATTTTGAAGCTTACAAACAACCTTTACATGAGATTCCCAAGTAGGTTCATCCTCATTTCGGCTGTTGCCAAAACAATCAATGGCAAGGTATTTTAATGGCTCTCCATTGTCAGCCTTTATAGAATGCCAGGTAGATACGGGTATTCTCACCACATCTCCAGGAGTTACCTTATAGGACTCTTCTCCATTTTGACCTATCCTAAGCGTACCTACTCCTTCCAGCATGTGGAAAATCTGCTCGGTATCATCGTGCTTGTGAATAGGCGGTGCTTTTTCCGGCTCTACTATCACCACAAATACCTCTGAAAAACTGGCTTCTGACCTGTCCATCACCAAGTCATTGATGTGCGTAGGGAAATTATACCTGGTGGTTTTATCTGTTTTGTATATGTAATTCATCTGTTAGTGTATTTAAAAATGTATATAGTTATCCTGTGAGCAGAGCCCCAAAAAGTAAAAAAGATATTTGAAAGTATTCTACTGAATTGTAATGCCTTCAGCCATTTCGTACATATCGGGTAAGTCTGAACTAAAACGTGTAAAGGAACTCTTGTAAAAAGTCACAAAGTCTTGAGCCGAATTGTGTCCCTTCCAAGGACCATAGAAGTGATGCCCCTCATGTGTAGGATCATACTTATTTCTCCATAAGACTACCATACTTATCTCTTTTCCAATAAGTGGCGTTAAGATTTCCTTAGTCCAGTAGTTGGCGTAATTGGATCCATCACTATTTCTCACTCCTTCGATTCCTGTTTCGGTTATGCCACAAGGTTTCTTTTTTTCAATAGAAAGTTCCTCCAAAATTTTGGCATTCGCATTAAGTGCGTCAGTGTTTCTGCCATGGTAGCTATCCATTCCTATAAAATCCACATAGTCATCCCCCGGCCATCGAAACAATATTTTTTCCTTGTTTGAAGCGAAATCCAGCTGTGGTGAAATCGCATAAATCAAATTATGAACTCCCTTTTCATCTCTTAAATAATGAATAGTGAATTTCCATAAACCAATAAATTCGTCTGCGGTAGTCATGCTCTGCCCCCACCAGGACCATGTTTGTGTATGCTCATGAAATGGCCTGAAAATAATTGGAATCAATGCGCCTTCAGAATCTTTTAAGTCACTCAAGAAAGTTGCTAAATTATCCAGCCATGATTTAAATTTAATGTTGGTATCAGAACCCTCTATCAATATTTGCTGTACTACAGTATTATCTGAATTGTCCCAGGCATCACCTCCAGTCAATGGGTTATCCAAATGAACACAAGCTGTAATAACTTCACCCCTTTCTCTTGCTTCCAAAATTGTACGTCTCCGATCTGCATTAAACTCTACATTAACAGAACGAGCACCCATAATTTGAGCAAAATCTAAACTAAACACAGCAGGATAATCTCCACACACTTCCTTGGTATCTGACCTGTCCTGAATGGATTTCCAATCCCTACCATAAATTAAATCATCATGGTGACCAAACATTAAGCCTGATTGTGATTGTATATCCCATAAATTAGATAAAAGAGCTTTAGTCTCGTGCGTAGCATTTTTATCCACTATCTCAAGTGTAATTTCTTCCTTTTCTTCAGGAGGATCGGTTATGATATTGGGTTCAGATGTAGAACAAGCACTAAACATGCAGCATAGAACAGCCAAAACAAATACTATTATTTTCATTGAGCTTGAGTAAAATTTTGTTGTACCTAGACAAAGGGAACACCTTATTGTCTAGTAGAAATTGAAAAAGTAAATCAGGGACAACCAAAAAGGCTATCCCCGATTTATAAATACTATTGCTTTGTAATGTCAATCCAATACCTCCTTGGACGTTTTACAAATTTATCATAGTCAGAATAGATCTTATTCCAATCGTCCTGACCGCTGAGGTTGAATACCAAAGCTTGGTTTTCGGTAGTCTTAGATTTACCATTGCCCATATCCTCTGTCCCAGCACCGATCAATTCTGCTAAATGCGTAGATCCGTCTGAAAAAGTGAAAATGATTTTCCCTTGCTGATAGTCTCTAAGCCATTTTGATTCTCCTTTAGGGATGGCTCTATAGAAATTATTGACATCCGTAACTGGATCTCTGGTATAAATAAAATCGGCATATTTACCATCATCACCTGCATCGTTGGTAACTGTACCAAAAGTGTTACCTTCTTCGGTTAGCCCTTCAAATGTGAATGTCAATGAATTATCCAACTCTTTGCCCGGACCATCTGAGTCAGACCATAACCAAGATTTGTTCATCATTGGAATAACAGATGCACCACCATACTCAGGCCCAGTACCACCATAAACTACCAAATCATCTATTTCATAAGACCCTTCAAGGGTTTCAATAAATGGAATCATGGTAATTGTATATTCCCTGGATTGTCCAGTTGCGGAAGTCACCATAATGCTCGCAGAATTAGTAGCATTGTCAAAATCTAGTGTCTCTCCTACAGATATTGATGACTTAGCACCAAATGGAAGCTGTAATGACTTCATTTCAGTCTTGCTGAGATCAGGAACAAGACCAACCGCCACTTTTAATTCTATTGCTCCGGTTTTATCATCTAAAACCACAATATCGCCTTGACCTATCTGAAACTCAAATCCAATGTCAAGAACTGTCTTTTCATGGTTCCATTTGCCTTCATTGATTTCTTTCAGCGGATCGGTTACACAACCAACTTGTATTAATGTGATTGCTAGTATATATATTATCTTTTTCATAATAAATTTTCTAAAATGGGTTGTTTTACAAATTCTGGTTCAAATCCACTTCAATTTGAGGAAGTGGGTAATAAGCAGCATCCTCATCTGATATGTTTGCAGCATTCGGTACAATGGCTTTTACCATTTTAAACCTTCGTAAATCATACATTCTATTTCCTTCGTAAGCCAATTCAAAAGCACGCTCTTCGAAAACTTTCATTCTAAAATCCTCTACCGACAAACCAGCTTCTAAATCTTCCAATCCAGCTCTATCACGAATGGCATTTATTTGTGCATATCCTTGCGCTGTAGGGCCGGCAGCTTCTGCATATATCAATGCAACTTCTGAATAGCGAATTAAAAATGGCTTAGTACTTGTCTTATCTCCTATAAAATTGGGATCTATGTATTTTCGACAGAAATGTGAAGTCATAGGATAATCAGGAAATTCTGCAATCAGGTTTTGATTCTCGTCATAGATACTGGAAACAAATAATTGTTCTGCTCTTTTATCTCCAGTTTCATAGGTATCGTAAAAATCGTTTACTGTAATCATACTATTCCATCCGTCATGAGATCTCGAAGAAGCATCCGCTGATTCATCCAGGTAAATAGTTCCACCATTTACATAAGGAATGAACAACTTTGATATTTTAGAATAATCCCCTTCAATAAGGCCCGTTCTGTCCATAGACATAATGAAAATATGCTCAGACCCCTTAGCCTTATCCACGTCATAGATGTCCAATAAATTTGGCTCCAATCCATAAGTAGATTGACCATTAATGACCAATCCTGAATAATATTCAGCACTATCATACATAGTAGTAACATCTCTGGATACTGCATCGTACAACAGCACATTGTGCTCTTTGGCTGAAGCTATATAAAGATATGCTTTGGCAGCAAGTGCCTGAGCTGCTACTTTGTCAGCTCTGCCTGTAGCCTGATTGATGGTAAGTAGCTCGGCTGCTTTTCTAACATCTCCCAGTATAAGGTCATATACTTCGTCAAGATTGCTTGCACGGGGAGAGCTTGTTTCCTCTATAGAAGACACTAACCCTTTTTGCAACGGTACCAATCCGAAGTTTCTAACCAAATTGAAATAATTCCATGCCCTTAGAAAATAAGCTTCTCCCAGATATTTGTTTTGATCATCCTCGTCAAAGCTCGCTTGTGGTACTTTTTCAATCAATAGATTGGCTCTGTTGATGGCTATGTAAGCATACTTAAAAAAGTTATTCAAATTGGCATTGTTAGAAAAAGTCTCTGTTTTCCAAAAATTCAATTCCTGAGCTCCTCCACCCTGATCTTCTTTTGGTTGCAGCGTTTCTGAGGGTAAATCTCCAAGATAAAAAACTGTTCTGGAATACTCTAAAAAAGTAAGCGCATCATAAGCATAAGTAATGGCAGCTTCAGCTTCTTCCGGGGTAGTTAAAAAATTTCCCTCAGAATAAAACCCATAAGGTTCTTCATTTAGTTCACATGAGCCGGCAAATAAAAGACCCAAAAGCATTAATATATTATATTGTTTCTTCATCATCTTCTTATTTAGAATGTCAAATTAAACCCGAGTGTAACCCTTCTCAACCGAGGGTAGCCTCCATAATACCTTCCATCTACTCCTACTTCAGGATCATATCCTTCAAAATCACTAAATGTGAACAGGTTGGATGCATTCATAAACAATCGTGCTGTTATTTCACTTGGTAAATTCAATGTATAACCCAAGTTGAGGTTTTGGATGCGAATGAATGAACCATCCTCAATCCACCAATCAGAAAACCTGTTTTGACGGCCACTTCTCAAGCTGGGATATTCATTGGTAGGATTGTCCAAAGTCCATCTTAGAGGCGTGTTACTTGGTTGATCAAAGGCTTTGGTATTTAGTACATCATTTCCAAATACACCATTCAGAAATATGCTGATATCAAAGTTCTTGTAACTTGCACTTAAATTTAAACTGGCCAGAAAATCAGGGTTAGGATCTCCAATAATGGTTCGATCATTATCTGATATCTCTCCATCCCCATCTATATCTACATATTTAAACTCTCCAGGCCTGGCAAAATCACCTTCCAAACCAGCTTCTATCCCTTCTTCCAGAGTCTGAACTATGCCATCCGTCTTGTAACCATAGAATACATTAACAGGTTGGCCAATGGCCAGTATGTTTGGAAAAGCTCTGAATTGCTCTATATTGTTGCCATAAAATTCGAACAATACTCCTGTATTTGGATCTTCAATTAGTCCTGATTGTGTAGCATCTCCCAGACTAGTCACCTCATTTCTGTTTCGAGAGTAAATCAAGGTAGCGTTGACATTTAAATCCTGAGATCTTACCAAATCCCCTCCAAGTGTCAATTCAAATCCTTTATTTGCAATTGATCCATCATTGATTAACATTCTATTATAACCAGAGGAATTCGGTAAATTTCTTTGCCTAAGAAGGTCGTCTGTATTTTTACTATAATAATCAAAAGTTACATTCATTCGATTATTCAAAAATGCCATATCAAGCCCCACATTTACCTGAGAAGTTGTCTCCCATCTCAAATCAGGAGTTGGTATTCCACCCCAAACTACTTCTATTCCGTCCTGACCAGTTCGACCTACCTCAATTCCAGGGCCTATGCTTGTCACCCATGCACCATCATTGTAATATTTGCTAATTCCAAACTTGCTCAAAGTCTCATAAGGATTGATTCCCTGATTTCCTGAAATACCATAACTGGCTCTCACTTTCAATTGATCAAAAACATCTGCTCCCTTTATGAATTCTTCTTCGTGTAGTTTCCAACTGGCTGCAACAGAGGGAAAAAATGCCCATTTGTTGTTTTCTCCAAACTTGGAAGAACCATCTGTTCTGGAAGTAAATGTCAGCAGGTACTTGTTATCATAGCTATAGTTAATTCGGAAAATTCCAGATACCAGCTTTGATGTTTGCAATCCATTCCCAACAATATTTAACTCAGGGTCACCTGTAGCCAGGTTTTCGTTTTTAAGAATCTCATTTACAAAACCAACCGCTCCAAGATCAGACCATCTTGAATTGTCATTCTGGTAAGAATAACCAGCAGTAACGCCCACTTCGTGTTTATCATTAAACAACTTGTTGTATGTAGCAAAAGTCTCTGACACCAATGTCTCTGCCTGCCAGTTTCTTATGTAAGCCTGCCCACTATTTTCCTCTCCTTTTTGAGAGTATAGTTTAGGCAGGTATTCATCCTGCACAGAACTAGCTATCCGATAGTTCAAGCGTGAGTTTATGGTTAAGGAAGGGATGATTTTCCATTCCACATCCAATAAAGACAATACGTTCAGTTCTTTCTTATCATTCAGCCTGTTGTCTGTAACTCCCAGTGGATGATCATAGTCAGCAGTATGAGTCCTGTAGTAGTTGCCTTCTTCGTCGTAAACCGGGATAAGAGGAGACCTCCAAAATGCCAAACCTGTATTATTATTTCTTACTCCCCTGGTTAATATGTTGGAAAATGTAACCTTGAGGTTGTCATAAACCTTGTGGCTGACATTCAAATTATAATTCAGTTTTTTATAATCGTCCTGAATGTTCATGCCTTTGTCCGTAAAATAGTTGGCACTCAGGTTAAAACCTGTTCTTTCATTCGAACTTGAAATTCCCACAGTAGTACTATTGGAAATTGGTAAATCCCTAAATACTATGTCGTCCCACCTTACATTATGAGGCCAGGTTCCGTCTGATATTTCTTGTATGGAAGGATAATAACGACCTGAAAAATTAGCACCAACATATTTTGGCGTAAAACCACCATTTATGTCTGACTCATTGCTTAGTTGAGCCATTAGAACCGGATTTCGCCAAAGATTCATTTCTGAAGTGAACTGAGAAAAGGTGGATTGCTGTCTAACACTTACATTGGTTTTACCCGTCTTTGCCTTTTTTGTAGTAACGATAATAACTCCATTGGCACCCCTTGAACCATATATAGCCGATGCTGAAGCATCTTTTAGCACATCTATAGATTCGATATCAGCAGGGTTAATTTGATTCAAATTGCTTGCTCCTCCTAAAGGAAACCCATCAACAACAATAAGTGGAGATTGGGATCCACGCAAGGAACTTGAACCCCGTATCCGCACTATGGCTGAAGAATTAGGATCTTGGGAGTTATTGATAATTTGCAAACCTGCCACTCTTCCCTGTAGCAGGCCTTCAATAGAATTGGCTGGAATATCCTTTAATTCTTCAAGCTCTACCTGTGCAACTGAACCCGTCAGGTCACTCCTTTTCACCTGACCATAGCCTACCACTACGATCTCTTCCAATTGAGCTGCGTCAAGCTCCAATTGCAAATCGACTATATTTCTTGTGCCTGGAATAATTTCCTGACTCACATATCCCACGTAAGAAACTACCAATACTCCGTCTTCAGGAATGTTCATTTTATAATTGCCGTCCAAATCTGTAGTGGTACCATTGGTAGTTCCCTTTACTACCACACTTGCGCCCGGCAACCCTTCTCCATTTTCATCGGTAATTTTTCCGGAAATGCTAACGTCTTCTTCAACAAACTCTACCACAAGTGGAGCTTCATTTCTGAATAGTTTACCCAGGTTTTTTGCGTGAATCACTTTATTCACCTGCTTGAATTTAAGGTCAGCTTGCTTAGAAACCTGCAATAACAAGTCGCTAACCTTCATATCACCAGAAGACACTGTAATGGACTTCTTAAGCTTGTTTCCAAGTTCGATATTGTCATAAGACACAGTGAAATCGGTCAACTCTTCAACAACTTTAAACAATTCTTTGACAGATATGTTTTCCTGCCAAATAGTAATGTTTACCTCTTTGGCACTTACTGCTTTTTGCGCACTTGAATTCTCCGCCAGGAGTAAATTCATAAGCAGAACCTGTACAAAGATTCCATATGCAAAGTATTTAGTAAGCATAATAATGATTTGTAGTACTTTTAATTTCATACTTTTGTATAATTAATAGTTAAACATGTTTTAACTTTTTGGGTGGTTTGTCATTTTCCCGATGCTCTAACACCCAAAAGAATTTTCGGCCGGCAACCTTGTTGTCGGCTGTTTCTTTTTGTTACGTACTATTCTGATAGATCATATTTTTGATTTTAGAATATTAAGGTCACATTTTTGTTATCTATCTTGAAAGTAAACTCCTGTATATAAGAAATCCCTTTCAATACATTTTCCAAAGATTCATTTTCAAACTTTGAACTGTATTTCCATTGTTTTACTTTGGCTTTGTTTTCTATGATAATCTCCACTCCGTACCATCTTTCCAGAAGTTTTATCACTTCATCAATGTTGGACTCATCAAAATATAGGATGCTGTTTTTCCAGGCCAGTTCCATTTCCTCATCATAATTGTATTTGACTAAATTGCGAGTTTCTGTGCTGTATGAAACCCCAAAACCCGGGCTTAAATAAACTCTGTCTCCACCATCAGAAACCCCTTTTTTACTCACTTCTACCTTTCCGGTAAGTAATATGACTTTATACTCCTTTTCGTTGGGATAAGACTTTACATTGAAAGAAGTACCAATGGCTTTGGTCGATATTGATCCGGATTGTACAATAAATGGTTTCGATGCATCTTTAGCCACATCAAAAAAAGCTTCTCCTTCCAATTGAACTATCCTTCTGTTTTTTTCAGTATCATCAATATACCTCAACTTGCTGGCAGAATTTAGATTGACTCTGGTGCCATCAGGTAATTCGAAGGTGGACTTTCGCCCGTTGGGATTGCTTTTTTCCAATGTAGCCATTTCGACCACCTCTTCTTGAGGCTGTTGCGTCAATTTGTAAGAAGTATAACCCAAACCTATTGCAATAATAGCCACTGCGGCGTATCTCATGATTTTAGTAAAATCCACCTTTATGGTTTTACTTCTATCCACCGGATTACCCAAATCAAGCTTACTGTATGCCTTTTGACTATCAAAACTGTCATACAACTTCACTTTCTGGTCAATAGAATTTGAATTGATTATTTCCTGATAAAATTTCTTATTCTCTTTTTCGGACATCCAACTATCAAATTCTTCCTGCTCGTTTTTAGTGAGTTCTCCCGACAGGGATTTGTAAATCAATTTTGAAATATAGTATTCCATTGTGATGGTTTTAAAAAAAGTTATTATTCAATATAGCAGGCCTTCTTTTGTTGGCTCACCTCTATAACTGCAAAAGCATGAAATCGGGTGGAAAAGTTTTTTTCTTTTTTTTTATAATCCAAAATCGATGTTTCAGGCAGGGCATACGCATTTAAAAATTCTGACTATCCCCAGATTCCTGACTGCCGTCAGGCAAGTTGTTCTGGGGTCCCTTAGAGTTGACTATGTCCATAAAAGAACCGCAACTGGATTGGGCTTGCTTTTAAATGCGTTTTCCTAATTCTATAGCCTTAGTATATAAAGGCGAGCACATGAAGGGAATACTTGCCCATTGTGCACAAAATTATAATGTACTCAAAAAAAGTGTATAAAAGGACTGGCCTTTAAAATGATCTTTGAGTAATTGTATGGCTCTTGCTCTTTGTGATTTGACTGTATTCAGGCTGATCTGCATCTCATCGGCAATATCCTGGTATTTGACACCATCTAGGCAAGACAATTCAAATACACGCCTGCACTTAGCAGGAAGTGAATCAAGCGCACTGTACAACATGCTGTGTGTTTCTTCTTCAATCATGCGAAACTCCATGTTCTTGGTAGAATCCGGGGTGTTTATGTCGATGGGAATTGCTTCTCCGCTTTTCTTCAGGTAATCCAGAGAGGCATTTTTGACAGTGGTATAAAGGTAGGACTTAAGACCATTGATGTCCTTAAACTGTTCCCGTTTGTTCCAGACAATAAGAAAAGAATCCCCCACAATTTCCTCGGTTGCTGCATTGTCTCTTGTGTACGAAAGTGAAAACGAACACAATCTGGCATATAGCTTGTGAAAAATACTCTCAAAAGCCGCAACATGCCCGGCTCTAAAGTCCGAAACAATGTCCTTTGCACTATCATCATGATGTTTTCTTAACATTAGTCGCCAAAAGTAAGTGAAATAATGAAATACCTTCACCATACGCCGCATAATGAATTCTGCGTTTTGGTGAAGATAGCGTTTCGGCTGCTATTTAGCGAAATCTACCACTGAATCCTTCTAGTCTTAGTGTCTCACTAAGACTCAGTCATTGTTTGTAAAAAAAGGTCTCAACGAGACATAAAGACCAGTGGGGGAAAAAACAGGGTTTTGTTCATAAGTTCTTTTGTTACAAATAACCTAACTTTAGAATGGAAAATCATCATTTGCTGCATCTTCTTCCTTGTGTTCAAAAAAATTCTTGCTAACAACTTCCTCTGTTTTGGAAAGGAGTTCATCTGGAAAATCCAATATATTCGAAGCGATTTCATCCTTTAATTGGAACTCTTTAGTATTTCCTGAACCTGTAACGGCGGATATTTCCAATAATCCTCTTAATTCGAATCTCCTGAGAGTTGCTGTGTAATTCTTTGATAGGCTATTGGCAATGTCATTAATCTTCTCCCATTCCCTAATGTAAGAAATTTCATGTTCTTCTTGCCAACCCGTCATTAATTTGGTTTTACTGGTATCTACCATATAATGAATTAGAAGAAGTTCATCTTCCTTCATCCTGTTAAGTGCCAAGTCTATGAACTTTGAATATAAATCTCCCTTTTCAACTTTTACAGCATTATTGTTTCTCTTCTCAGTCTTGACCTGAACTTCAATAGGTTCAGATATGGCTTCTAATTCATTTAATTCTTCAACCTGTCTAGGGACTTCTTTTATTTTGGATTGTGGGTCGATTTTTCCAATTTCAGAAATGAATTTTTTCACATTCTGAGAAATTGACATTGGATTTTTTGAAATATCAAAATTCTTAGATAGCAATTGAATAAAAGAGAATATTCTTTCTTCATCGTTAACATAAAATCCTATTTCTCTTGGGTCAAGAACTCCGCTTTGAAACTTTTTGCTAGCCAAATTGAAATTGGGCGTAAAGATTGCAGCGTGTGCACTTTCTATTACCCAAGCTGCACCCATTTCATTCAAGCAAGCTATGCTGTCATAGTATTGCGCAGAAAGCAAATAGATAACGAATGGTTTTTCTTCAATTTGAGATTTTAGCCAATTAAATATATTCTCTCCGACGGGAATGCCATAAACTACATTACTTGTAAATATTATTTCATCTTCCTTGATTCCAAGATCCCTGAGAAGCTGAACAATTAAATCCCCATAGTTTTTGTTTCTAGAAGAGTGAGATATAAAGATTTTCATTTATTTCTGGCTGGTGGTTCATAACGTCATTTGAGCATGTGCATATATATCCTCTAAGTTTCTCAAATCTAATGAATTATTATTTTCATTCCTTCATTACCTCAAGTGAAATTGTCATGCGTTTAGCCTTTTTGGCTCAACCTACGTCATTGTAGAGGAATACCAAATTCTTGCTTTTACTCCCGACTCATTTCAATATACTTTTCAGCATATCTTTCTCCCAGGAGTCGTTGTGACCTGGAATCAAAGTGGGCATTATCCCCCTTGTGGGTGAGTCCTTCTGCGGAAACTGTCTGGACATTGGTTAACCGTTGTGGTAGTGATCGGAGTACCTCATTGATCTGTACAGCGGATTCTCTCCATTTGCCGATCTCTCCTACTATTACCTTAAGATCGGGTTCGTCTAAGTCTTTTCTAAAATAATAAACCAGGCTATCAAATTTATCCGCATAGTCCTCCCATTGCCCCTGATCAGATTCTCCCTGATGCCAAATGATCGCTTTGAGTGAACCAGTCTTCTGAGCCTGCAAGGCTCTTATCAGTGATTCGTTGTAAAAGTTACTGCCCTTTTTCCATTCATTTATTGAGCTCCCTCCTTTGGCATTCACTACCAAACCGATTTTTTTATTCGGATACTCCTTTGCGAGCATCTGAGAAAAAGACCATGATGGACTCAACCTTTGCATGGACATGTTTTTCCGAATGGTGGAATATTGGTTCATAGGGTTCTTTGCATTTTCCCATTCACCTTCGTTGTTGAAAACATACACATTTTGGAGGCTGGTCGTGTCTATAGGCTCAACATCAGCTCTTCCAGCCATATTAGACTGTCCGATGCAGAGGAAAATCTGGATTTCATCTTTTTCTGTACAAGAAAACATGATGAACAAGGCACAATAACTAAGCATTCGTGCGGCCGATAGGCCAAGCATGAATGTAGTGTTGAACGAACCGTAGTTGGTATTTGGCAGATAGTCTTATGGGTTTTTCGGTCTGTGGATTTGGTTGACCTGTAGATTTAAGTAGGTCTTTGA